>CAKTTM010000218.1 GCA_934615145.1 uncultured Clostridia bacterium
TGTTGCCCTGGCTGTCGATCAGCACGATGACCGGGAAATCCTTCACCTCAAAGCGGTGGATGGCCTCTGCCCCCAGATCGGGATAGGCCACGACCTCGCTGGAAAGGATGCTGCGCGCGATCAGGGCGGCAGCGCCGCCCACCGCACCAAAGTAGACGGCGCCATGCGCCTTCATGGCCTCGATCACCGTCTGGTTGCGCAGGCCCTTGCCGATCATGCCCTTGAGCCCCAGCTGCAGCAGCCTTGGCGTATAGGCGTCCATGCGGTAGCTGGTGGTAGGCCCGGCCGAGCCCACCGCGTGGCCGGGGCTGGCAGGCGCGGGGCCAACATAGTAGATGCACTCGTTCTCAAGTTCTATGGGCAGCGGCTGACCCTCATCGATCAGCGCCACCAGCCGCTTGTGCGCGGCGTCGCGCCCGGTGTAGAGCCAGCCTGATAGCTTGACCGAGTCCCCGGCCCGCAGGCTCAGCAGCGCCGCCGGGTCAAAGGGCATTTGCAGATGGATGCTGTTCATGGCTCTCTCCTCCTATAGGGTGCCGCTCAGGTGGCGGGCGGCGTGGCAGCAGATATTGACGGCCACAGGTAATCCTGCGATATGGGTGGCGGCGTGCAGCACATTGACTTTCAGCGCCGTGGTGCGCCCGCCTGTGCCGCCGGGGCCTATGCCCAGCGCGTTGATGCCCTCTTCCAGCTCGCGCTCCAGCTGCGCGTAGCGGGGGTCAGGGTTATGCGCGTCCAGCGAAAGCGCCGTGCCCTTTTTGGCGAGGATGGCCGCCTGCTCAAAGCTGCCCCCGATGCCCACGCCCACCACGATGGGCGGGCAGGGGTTGGGGCCGGCCAGCCTCACCGTCTCCAGCACAAAGCGCTTGACGCCCTCCACGCCATCAGAGGGCGTGAGCATGCTCAGCCTGCTCATGTTCTCCGAGCCAAAGCCCTTGGCAATGGCCAGCAGCTGTATCCGTTCGCCAGGCACAATGCGGGTGTGGATGACGGCGGGGGTGTTGTCCTTGGTGTTGACGCGGTCAAACAAGGGCTCGGCCACGATGGACTTGCGCAGATAGCCCTGCAGATAGGCCTCGCGCACCCCCTGCTGGATGGCGGCCTCATAGTCGCCGCCGGTGATCTGGACCTGCTGCCCCAGCTCCACAAAGATCACCGCCATGCCGGTGTCCTGGCAGATGGCCACGCGCTCGTCGGCCGCGATCTGATAGTTCTGGCTGATCTGGCGCAATGTGTCCCGCCCCTGGGGCGAGGGCTCTGTCTCAATCGCCTGGTCGATGGCCTGCCTGACATCGCTGCCGATGCAGTAGTTGGCCTCCGTGAACAGCTCCGCCACCGCCTGTGTCAGCTGGCTTGCCTGTATGCTGCGCATCCCTGTCCCTCCTATGCTTTGATCATATCCTGTGCGTAAGCGGCAGCAGGTGCCTCACCGGCGCCCAGCCGCCAGAGCATTTCGGCCACCATGTCCTGCTGTATGCCTGCCTCTCTGGCCTTGGCCGGGCGCGATATCAGGGGAAAACCGCCCTGCTTGATGGCGCCCAGCAGCGGCAGCGCGCTTTGCTTAAAGCCCAGCAGCCGGGCATAGCCGGGCGGCGTCAATGGCTGCTTCTCCAGCCCCAGCAGCATGCCCGTCAGCGCCCGGTTGATGCGCGTCCAGGGGTAGCGCTTGGACTTGACCAGCGCGATCAGCGCCTCCCTGCTGGTGGCCTGCCGGGCTCGCTGCAGTATCAGCTGGTCAAGCCCCTCAGATATCTCGGCGATATCAGCATAGTCGCCCCCCTGCAGCAATTTGGCGATCAGCGCCTTGTCCAGCGCCTCTGGCGGGTGCAGACCGCCTGAGCGCATGCGCTGCTCAATCAGCGGCCAGACCGATTCCGGCACCGCGTGGCGCACCGCCTCCTGCCTGCCCTCCAGGATGGCCCGCCGTACCGCGGTGGCCGAGGGCAAAGACGCCAGCTCCTGGGCGTGATAGTCGCTGCTGCGGGGGATGGGCAGTGGCTGCATCTGGCTGCCCAGTCTGTCAAGCGCATCCAGGTAGCACAGCCCCAGCACGAAGTTGGGCCGCCGCAGCGCCTCCTGCCCTGGATGATCCGCCATGGCCTCGCTGCGCGCGCGGGCCAGTGACTGCCCGGCGCTCAGCCCCGCCCGCTGGCGGCGCAGAAAGCCAGCGTCTCTGGCCGCAATCTGGCGCGCCGCGGTACTCAAATGCGGCAGCGCACTGGCCTCCACGCCAAAGCTCAGCTGGCTGACCACGCCCAGGGCGCTTAGGATGCCCACGCCGCCCATCGCAAAGCGGTTGGCTTGCGCGCAGCTGTAGCTCACAGGCATCCCCAGCACCAGGTCGGCGCCTGCGGCCAGCGCCATGCGCGCCCTGTCCTGGGTGGCAAACAGGCCCGGCATGCCCCGCTGGGTGAAGGCGCTGCAAATCACGCAGACGACATAATCCGCCTGCGCCTGCAGGCGCGCCTGCCGCAGATGATACAGATGGCCCAGATGAAAGGGATCGTACTCCGCGATGATACCGACAACCCGCATAAGCCCTCCCGATACAAGGCGATTATACCATACGCCGCGACCCACTTCAAACCAGACATTGTGTTGACAAGGGATTGGCAAAGCCCTATACTACAAGCACTTTGGCTTCAAGGAGGTGGCAAAACATGGATGACGGTCTAAGATGTCAGGCTGACTGCGTTCCGCGAAGTATGCGCATCCATGATGCGCCGCTCGCCTAACTCATAGCGCCTACATTGACGGACCTCACCGGCACTTGCTCTCAAGGCATGGTGTTTTTCTTGTGCGCGGCCCCATAACACGAGGAGGTGATGGCAATGGACTGGGAGAGAATAGAGGAAAAACTTGACAGCCTGATGGCGGAGAACCGCCACGGGCAGCTGCGCGGCGCGCTGATGATGCTCAACGCCGTGGATATTGCCCACTACATGAAAAAGCTGGACGCGGAAAAGCTGCTGCTGATGTTCCGCATATTGCCCAAGGATCTGTCAGCGGATGTGTTCAGTTATATGGACGCTGATCAGCGCGAGACCCTGGTCAACAGCATCGGCGACGCTGAGATCACGCAGCTGATTGACGGCATGTTTGTTGATGACGCGGTGGACTTTCTGGAGGAGCTGCCGGCCAATGCCGTCCGGCGCGTGCTGCAGAACACCGACCCCAAGACCCGCTCGATCATCAATCAGTTTTTGAAGTATCCGGAAAACTCGGCAGGCTCGCTGATGACCATTGAGTATTGCGAGTTCTCCCCTCGCATGAATGTGCGCGACGCCCTGCAGACCATCAAGGAAACGGGCGTCGATAAGGAGACCGTCTACACCCTCTACCTGGTGGACAACAGCCGCAAGCTGCTGGGCACCGTGCCGCTGCACAAGGCGCTGGTGGTGGAGGAGGACACGCTGCTGGTCCATCTGATGGATCCCGCAATGATCGCCGTGACCACCTTGGACGACCAGGAGCATGTGGCCGACACCGTGCGCAAGTACCATCTGCTGTCTATCCCCGTCGTCGAC
>CAKTTM010000219.1 GCA_934615145.1 uncultured Clostridia bacterium
GGGCAGCATCGACGCTGTTTACGGCAGCGGCACACAGGACGCCGTGCGCGCCTTCCAGAGCGACTCAAAGCTCAGGGCCGACGGCATCGCCGGTCCCAATACCCTGGGCCTGCTCTACCAAAACCCTGATATGCAGACGGTCATCCCCGTCATCACCCCCACCCCCTATGTGGGGCCCACTCCCGCGCCCACCTTTGGCCCGGAGCAGGAGCTTGAGGCCACTTACCCCTACCAGACCACCGCCTCTGCCGCTGTCAATATGCGTAAGTCTGCATCGCTCTCCGGCGCGCGGATGCTGACGGTGCCAAACGGCGCCGCCATCACGGTGTTGGAGACCAGGGGCGACTTCCTCAAGGTCAGCTACAAGGCCTATACCGGCTATGTGATGGCGGCCTATGTCAATGTGCCCGAACAGTATCTGGAGGGCAAGACGCTCAAGTTCAGCTCCGCCGCGCGGCAACACTACGAAACACTGGCTGTGGGCGCCACTGGCGACAAGGTCAAGGCGCTGCAGCAGGCGCTGCGCGAACTGGGCTACTATCAGGGCAGCATCGACGCCTCCTTTGGCGCCGGCACGCTGTCCGCGCTGAAGGCTCTGCAGGAGACAAACAAGCTGCGGCCAACAGGCATCGCGCTGCCGGAATTGCAGGAATTGATCTACGAAGGCCGCCCGCGCAATGCCAAGGGCAGGCTGACTTATGTGGCCGTGCTGCCGCCTGTGGCTGGCTGGCCCATGCAGGAGGGCGACAAGGGCGACGCGGTGCTGGGCCTGCACAGGTCACTGTCACTGCTCAAGCTCTATCACGGCGCCATGGGTGACGAATACACCCGCGCCACCACCAACGCTGTCAAGACCTTCCAGAAGGAGCACAGCATCCGCCAGACCGGCAAGGTGGACGAGTTCACGCTGCTTGCCATCAACACACTGATCGGCAAGACCCTGGTGACCCCTGCGCCCACGCAGCTAATTACCCAGGCCCCCCTGCAGCCAGAGGTCACGGTGGCCTTTACCATCGCCCCGCAGCTGCCCCAGCCGCCAGCCCAGACCCTGCTGCGCATCGGTTCCGCCGGTGAGGCGGTCACCGCGCTGCAGAGCAGGTTGATCAGCCTGCAATACCTCAAGGGCCAGGCCGACGGCGTCTTTGGCACCCAGACGGCGCTGGCCGTCACCGCCTTCCAGCGGGCCAACAAGCTGCAGGCCGACGGCGTGGCGGGCAACGAGACCCTGACCGCGCTCTACGCGGCTGGCGCTGCCGGCAATGACTATGTCAGCACCGGCAACTCGCCCGACCCCGACAGCGCGGGCCAGCTCAAGGTGCTGCGCGTGGGTGACCGGGGCAATGAGGTGCGCTCCATGCAGCAGCGGCTGATCGATCTGAAATACCTAAGCGGCGGCGCCGACGGCATCTTTGGCCCCAAGTCCTTCGTGGCGCTGCAGGCCTTCCAGAACAGCAACAGCCTGACCGCTGACGGCATTGCGGGCAAGCTGACCCTGGCTAAGCTGGCCGATCCCAGGGCCATCTCTGCCGGCGGCATGCTCATCCCCCTGCCCACGCCCAGCCTGCCGCCTGTTGCCGCTACGCCGGCGCCCGTGCAGACAGGCTTCACCGCCCCTCGCGCGGCCGAGGTCAAGAACCTGGGCTGGTATGACGGCCTGCGCAACAAGATCAAGACCCTGCCCAATGTGGTCATCTATGACTTTATGTCGGGCAGCCACTACAATGTTAAGGTGTTCAGCGTGGGCAAACACGCCGATGGCGAGCCAGTGACCAGGCAGGACACGCAGACGATGGAATCGGCGCTTGGCTTTAACAACTGGACGCCCCGGCCCGTCTGGGTGGTCTTCTCAGATGGCAGCGTCTACATGGGCTCCACCCACAGCCATGGCCACGAGGTGGATCACAACGCCAACAACGGCCTGACCGGCCACATCTGCATCCACTTCCCCCGCACGATGGAGGACGCGGCGGCCACCGGCCCCTACGCTGTCTCCCATCAGCAGGCCATCCTGGCGGGCTGGGATCTGACGCAGAGCATGGTACGATAACACACTGAGGAACGATAGAACCAATGCCGACCCAACCGATCCTGATCGCGCTGGATGGCCCGGTGAGCGCGGGCAAATCAAGCCTGGCGGACGCCGTGGCGGACAAGCTGCAGATAGGCCACCTGGACACGGGCGCTATGTACCGCGCGGTGGGCTTGGCGGCGCTTCAGCGGGGCATCGACCCCCAGGATGAGGCGGCCGTAAGTTCGCTGTGCCAAAGCGGCCAGCTTGACATCGACATACGCTTTGAAGGCGGGCGGCAGTCCACCTGGCTAAACGGCCAGAATGTCGACCACGCCATCCGCAGCCAGGAGGCCGGCAGCGCCGCCTCCACCGTATCGCGCTACCGCGCGGTGCGCCAGTACCTGGTGCGCCAACAGCAGGCGATCGCGAAATCTCAGGACATGATCATCGATGGCCGCGACATTGGCACCGTGGTGCTGCCGCAGGCCAAGGCCAAGATATTCCTCACCGCCTCGCCCGAGACCCGGGCCAGGCGGCGTTTTGAGCAGATCCGGGACAAAGAGCCGGGGGTCAGCTATGAGGCGGTACTGAGCGAACTCATCGCCCGCGACAAGCAGGATCAGGAGCGCAGCGTCGATCCCCTGCGCCAGGCGGAGGACGCCGTGCGGCTGGATACTTCGTCGCTTAGCTTTGACGAGTCGGTGCAGGCCATCCTGCGCATCGTGGAGGCGGCCTATGGCGCCAGATAAGCCGCTGCGCGAGAAGCGCAGCTTCCTCTATTCACTGGCGAGGTTGGTCTTTGGGCTGAGCAGCTCGCTGTTTTATCCGATCAAGTTTCATGGCATTGACATGATCAACCGTCAGGACGCGCCCTACATGCTGGTATCGAATCACGGCAGCATGCTGGATCCGCCGATGTTGGGGGTGGCGATCAAGCGCTATGAGCTGCGCTTTCTGGGCAAGCGCGAGCTGGGCGCCAACAAGCTCTTTCAGTGGGTGCTGAACAAGCTGCACATGATATCGGTGTCCCGCCACATGACCGACATGGCCGCCATGCGCGCCAGCAACCAAGTGCTGCAGCAGGGCCATGTGCTGGCCCTCTTCCCCGAAGGCACGCGCAAGAAGCCAGAGCAGTTGATGCAGGGCGTGGAAAGCGGCGTCAGCCTGCTGGCGCTGCGCAACCGGGTGCCGCTGATGCCGGTCTACATCCATGACCGCATCCGCATGTTCCGCCGTAACCACATCTATTTCCTGCCCGAGATCGACTACGCAGACCTGGTGACCCAGGGCATGGGCAAGGACAGCGTGGACGAATTGACGCGGCGCATCACGCGCTGTATCATGGACGCGCGCGACAGGGCAGCGAAAGAACTTTCGCTTTGACCCTGCCTTTGTGCAGGAAATCGCCCTCTGGCGTCGAAAGTTAACAAAATGCCGGATCAGGAGGTCGTATTGCCGATC
>CAKTTM010000220.1 GCA_934615145.1 uncultured Clostridia bacterium
GCGCGTGAAAGACCAGGTGCAGCAGGCCAGCCCTGAGGCCGCCGGGCGTCAGCAGCAGCGCGCCAAAGAGTATGTAGGACAGGTTCGACACCGTCGACCAGGCCAGCCGGCGCTTGAGATGCTGTTCTTTCAGCGCCATGGAGCAGCCGTAGACGATGGTGAAGATGCTCAGCGCCAGGGGGATGTACTGTGCGTAGCTGCCGCGGATGACCACCGCGCCAAAGCTGTAGAAGGTGACGCGCAGGATGGCAAAGACGCCAGACTTGACCACAGCCACCGCGTGCAGCAGGGCGGTGACCGGCGTGGGTGCGACGGATGCCGTGGGCAGCCAGCCATGCACGGGGAAGACCGCCGCCTTGACCGAAAAGCCCAGGAAGCACAGCAGGTAGCCCAGGCGCAGCTGCTGGCTGTGCTCCAGCGCCACATTGGCAAAGAGGCCGCCTGGCACAAAGTTGCTGCCGGCGCCAAAGTAGAGCACATAGACCAGGCCGATGAAGGCAAAGCCGGAGCCGCCCAGCGAATAGTACAGGTATTTAAGGCCCGCCTTGATGGCTGAGGGGCTGCCGCCGTGCATGACCAGCGGCAGCGTGGTCAGCGACATCATCTCGTAGAAGATATACAGCGTCAGCAGGTTGGCGCCCAGGGCCACGCCCAGGGTGGCGCCATAGCTCATCATGAAGAAGGCGTAGAAGCTATTTTGCTGGGGCTTGCCCTTCATGTAGCCAAAGGAGAAGACCGTCGTCACCGGCCACAGCAGGGCCAGCAGCCCCGCAAAGAGCTGGCTTAAGCCATCCATGCGCAGGCTGAACTTGAGCCGCTCGCTGAACTGCAGCAGGTCCATGCTGGCCTGCCCCTGCAGCACCAGAACCGCCACCAGCAGCGAATTGATCACGGTGGTCGCCAGCACATAGAGGTTGCGCATCCGCGGGCTCGTCCAATGGAAGGCCGGCAGCAGCGCGCCCGTTATGATGGGCAGCACAATCACCAACAGGAGCATCACAGGCTTCCTTTCACAGCGACATCAAAACAGGCTGCCGGCCAGGCGGTTGAAGGCATCGATCATGAAGCTGGGGAAGATGCCCAGCACCGCGATGGCAAGCGTCAGCACGAAGACGGGGACGATCATCAGCCACTTGGGCTCGGCCCTGGGCAGGGCGGAGACGGCCTCGCCGTCGGACAGACCGCCAAAGAAGGCGGACACACTGGGCGGCAGCAGGTAGCCTGCCGTCAGCATGGCCGAGATCAGCAGCACGATGGGCACCAGCCAGCGGAAGACGGGCGTGGTGGTCATCAGGGCGCCTTCTGCGATATACCACTTGGCGATGAAGCCGCCCAGCGGGGGGATGCCCACCAGGGAGATCGCGCAGATGGTGAACATGGTCATCGTCCAGGGCATGCGCTTGCCCAGGCCCTGCATCTCGTCCACCCGGGTGATGCCGGTGGTGTAGATGATGGCGCCGGCGCACAGGAACAGCGCGTCCTTGGTCAGCGCGTGGAAGACCAGCTGCAGCAGCGCGCCGTCCAGCGCCATGGTGTCCAGCAGGTAGATGCCGCAAAGCACATAGCTCACCTGCGATACGCTGGAGTAGGCCAGGCGTTTTTTGAGCTGCTTTTCTTTGAGCGCCAGCATCGAGCCCATGAAGACCGTGACGGCGGCGCAGCCCAGTAGCGCCCACTGCACCCAGGTGCCGCGGATGAAGTCAGGGCCAATGACATAGAATACCATGCGGAAGATGCACAGCACGCCGGCCTTGGTGATGACGCCGGAGAGCACCGCGCTGGCGGGCGCCGGGGCCACGGGGTGGGCGGTGGGCAGCCAGCCATGCATGGGGAACATGCCGGCCTTGGTGCCAAAGCCCACCAGGGTGATGAAGATGATGGCCAGGAAGGCGTCCAGCGAGACATTCAGGTTGGTCGCGATCAAGGAGCCGCCTTCGACAAAGTAGGGGTTGGTGATGTGCGGCGTCAGCATGAAGATGCCAAGCAGGCCCATCGTAGCGCCCGCCACCGAGTAGATCAGGTACTTGATGCCGGCGGCCACCGCCTCCTTGGTGCGGCTGTGCAGCACCATGGGCACGGAGATGAAGGTCATCAACTCAAAGAAGAGGTACATGGTGACCATGGTGCCAGACAGCGTGAGCGCCATCAGGCTGGCCAGCGTCAGCAGATAGAAGGCGTAGTAGCTGCGCTCATTCTGCTCATGCTTCATGTACTTGAAGGAGAAGAAGCCGGAGATCATCCACATCAGGCTCATGACGGCCGAGAAGATGCGGCTGGTGCCGTCAGAGCGCAGCGCGATGGGCAGCTGCTCGGTCATCTTGAACAGCACGATGGTCCGCTCGCTGTCCAGCGCGATCAGGGCCACCACCACGCACTCCAGCACCATGACCACGCCCACAAACAAGCACCGGTCCTCGCGCCGGGCATTGAGCCAGGGCATCAGCGCCACCATCAGCGCAGCGACGGCGGGCAGCAGGATAGCCACCAAGAGCAATAGTCCTTCCACGTCGGGTCTCCTCCTTAGGCAAACATCTTCAGCCCCGAGTCGATCACCCGCATGATCGCTTCAGAGCCCACACCCAGATACACCACCAGTATCATCGATACGAACAGGGCCGTCACCACATACAGCGGGATATGGGGCGCGGCGGGATAGCTGGTGTCCTCAGCGGGCCTTCGGTAGATGGACACCACGGTATGCAGAAAGTAAATGGCGTTGAGCAGCGTGCTGATCGCCAGCGCCACCAGCACCAGCGCGCGTGTCAGGCTGCCCAGCGGCATGCCGGCAGAGGCCAGGTTGAGCTTGGCGATAAAGCCGCCGGTAAAGGGGATGCCCACCATGCTCATGGCAGACAGCGTAAAGACGATGCCGGCCGGCACATCGCGGTAGCCAGCGCCCCGCAGGTAGTGGAAGCGCTTGTGGTCGCCCGAGACATTGATCAGCTCATAGGCTGACAGGAACAGCACCGACTTGGCCGCCGCGTGGGCCAGCATCTGAAAGACCGCCGCCGCCAGCGCCGCGTCCGTGCCCATGCCGATGCCCATGTAGATATAGCCGATCTGGGCCACCGAGGAATAGGCGATCATGCGGCGCACATCGCGCTGGCTGATGGCCATGATGGAGCCCACGATCATGCCGCCGATGCCGCAGTAGAACAAAAAGTCGTTGATGTCATGGGCGATGATGATGTCCATGCCGATGACCCGGTAAAAGAACTTGATCAGCAGGAAGATATAGGCCTTGCTGACGACGCCGGAGAGTATCGCACTGCTGGTGGGCGGGGCGTAGGCGTAGGTGTCCGGCGCCCAGGCATGGAAGGGGAACATGGCGCTCTTGATCGACAGCCCGGCCGTGATCAGCGCGATGACCACCTTCAGCGGCGTGGCGTACTGGCCGCTCTCGTGTATCTGGCGCACCGCCTTGCCCAGCGGCTCCATCAGCAGGTGGCCGGTGATGCCGTAGAG
>CAKTTM010000221.1 GCA_934615145.1 uncultured Clostridia bacterium
GGTTTCCATGCCCTCCGCCGCCCGGGAGCGTAGCGACAGGCGGAGGGCCGAGAGCCTAACCATCGAAAAACCGCAGTTTTTCGATGGGCTGAACTCACGGTCAAGCGCACCGTGAGTTGTTTTCTTTGTAAGCAGGCCTGTGTTCAGTCGCCTGCTTTCAGCCCGAAGATGTCGTCCGGCGGCGCGGTGAAGCGCATTGGCTCGCCGCTGACAGGATGTGTAAAGCCCAGCTGCCAGGCGTGCAGCATCAGGCGCGGGGCCTTGGGCGTGGCGCGGGTAGCGTAGATGGGATCGCCCAGCACGGGGTGGCCGATGTGTGCCATGTGCACGCGTATCTGGTGGGTGCGGCCTGTAATCAGGTGCACATCCAGCAGCGCGCGGTCAGGCCGCTGCTCGATCAGGCGCCACTGGGTCTGCGCCTCCCTGCCATCCATGCGCACGGCCATCTTCTTGCGGTCCTTCAGGCTGCGGCCGATGGGCTGGTCGATGGCGCCATCATTCTCCTTCATCCGCCCGGAGACCAGGGCCAGATAGTGCTTGTCCATGATGCGCTGAGCCAGCTGGCGGCTCAGGGAGGCATGGGCCTGATCGGTCTTGGCCACCAGCAGCAGGCCGCTGGTGTCCTTGTCCAGGCGGTGCACGATGCCCGGCCGTCGCTCGCCGCCGATGCCGCTTAAGCTGTCCAGATGGTAGAGCAGGGCATTGACCAGCGTGCCTGACTCATTGCCGGCCGCTGGGTGCACCACCATGCCCTCGGGCTTGACCACCACCGCCAGCGCCTCATCCTCAAAGAGGATGCCGATGGGCAGCGCCTCCGCCTGGTCTTCAGTTTCGGTTGGCGATTCGAGGATCATCACCACTTCATCGCCGATATCGGCTATGTATGATGGCTTATCCACCACTTTATCATTGACGCGCACGGCGCCGGCGCGGATCAGCGCCGCCGCGCGGGAGCGGCTGATCAGGTCCGTCGTCAGCAGCCTGTCCAGCCTGTCGCCATTGCCTGTCAGCCTGATCTCATCCATGCGCCGCCTCTTTCTGCCCAAGCAGGCCGATCAGCGCCAGCAGGGTGCCCAGGCTCACATAGACATCGGCCAGGTTAAAGACGGCAAAGCGCATGAACTGCAATTCCAGAAAGTCGATCACATAGCCCAGGAAGACCCTGTCGATCAGGTTGCCCAGCGCGCCCGCCAGCATCAGCGTCAGGCCCAGGCCAAAGAGGCCACGGGGCTTGTGCCGCTGCAGGTAATAGAGCATCAACAGGCTGGCCGCCGCGCTCACCAGCGCCAGCAGCCAAGTGCTGCCCCCCAGCATACCAAAGGCGGCGCCGGTGTTCCTTACACCGCTGATGCCGATCAGCCCGGGGATCAGCGGGCTGTGTGTATCCTGCAACAGCTGCTTGCTCAGCTGATCGGCCGCCAGCAGCAGGCCGATGACGATCATCCTTCCCCTTGTGCGCATGCGCACCTCCTTGGGCAGCATTATAGAAAGCCCGGCGCCGCAATGCAAGCGGGACTAAAGGTAGGCCACAGTGGTATACTGTATACAAGGAGGGCACGAGCGATGAAGAAGGTATTCGCGGCGCTGCTGGCGCTGCTGCTGATAAGCTCGGCAGCCCCGGCGCCTGTCTTGGCGCAGGAGGGACAGAACATGAAGACGATATACTTTGCCGGCGGCTGCTTCTGGGGCGTAGAAAAGCTGATGAGCCTGGTCAGTGGCGTCAGCGACGCCGTCAGCGGCTATGCCAACGGCACCACGACGGAGCCCACTTATCAGCAGGTGCTCAAGGGCGACACCGGCCACCGGGAGACGGTGAAGGTGAGCTACGATCCGGCGCAGGTGGGCCTTAAAGACTTGCTGAAACTCTACTTTTCCGTGATCGACCCCACCATCGCCGATCGCCAGGGCAATGACATCGGCAGCCAGTACCAGACGGGCATCTATTGGGAGAGCGCCCAGGACGAGGCCGTCATCCGCGAATACGCCGGGCAGGAGCAGGCCAAGCACCGCGCCTTCATGGTGGAGCTGGCGCCGCTGCATGCCTTCTGGCCGGCGGAGGACTACCACCAGGACTATCTGGACAAGAACCCGCAGGGCTACTGCCACATCCCGCTGAGCGCCTTTGAGGAGGCCAGGCGGCTGGTGCCCCAGGACATACCGCAGAACTGATTTGAGACAGACAAGCGGGGGAGGCCTATCGCCTCCCCCGCTTATCTTTGTTGCTGTATCAGGGCATGAACTTGCGCCTGCCGGGCCGATTGTCCTGGGCCACACGGCGGCGGTTCTGGCGCAGGTAATGATGGAATATCAGGTTGAGCAGGCTGCCCAGCGCCACCAACAGTAAGGGCAGCAGCTTGATCATGCTCCAGAGGTCGGGTGAGAACAGCGTCCGCGCGCCCACCGTATACAGCGCCGCCGCCACGCATAGCGGGATCAGCAGATAGGCCATAAAGGGCCGCCTGCGGCTGCGCAGGGCGAGGATGCCCAATAGGATCATGCCCAGCAAGAAGCCGGGCACACGCAGTATCTCCCAGTCCACATATTTCAGCGCCGCGCTCAGACCGATCTTTTCCCCCACGGCCATGTTGTAGTACATCACCAGGGGGCGGCTCATGGCGTCCACACGGGTGCTCAGCTCGTAGCCCGCCCATATCACCAGGAAGAGCGCGCCCCAGAACAGCATCCGCCTGCCTGCGGCCTGCAAGGTCTCCATCCGCCTCACCCCCTTCAAATGCAGTGTAGTTTGGCACACTATGTTTGTCAATCATCCAAAGACCAAGGAAGAACATCCGCCCACTTTACTTGGGTGTCAGGCCTGCCTACAATGGGCCTGCTAATATCCGCAGGAGGGGCAAGGCATGTTCAACTGGCTGGGCTTTCTCACCTACGCGCTGGTCACGGCGATCACGCCGGGCCCCAACAACATCATGTCGCTCTCAGTGGCCGGCCGTCTGGGCCTCAAAAAGGCGCTGCCCTTCAACCTGGGCATCCTGGCGGGCTTCAGCGTCGTCATGCTGCTGTGCACGCTGTTTGCCAGCCTGCTGCGCCAGCTGCTGCCCATCATCAAGACGCCGATGCTGATACTGGGCGCGCTGTACATGCTGTGGCTGGCCTGGCAGACCTGGCGGCACACGGGCGAGATCACCGAAAAGCAGGGGCAGTCCAACTTTCTCTCGGGCATGCTGCTGCAGTTTGCCAACGCCAAGATCATACTCTACGGCATCCTGTCGATGGAGGTCTATATACTGCCCTATTACGCGGGCAACTGGCCGGCACTGATCTTCTTTGCACTCCTGCTGGCCTTTATCGGCTTTGCCTGCACACTGCTCTGGGCCGCCTTTGGCTCGGTGTTCAAGCTGCTCTTCTCCCAGCACGCCCGGCTGACCAATGGCCTGATGGCCCTGCTGCTGGTGCTCTGCGCG
>CAKTTM010000222.1 GCA_934615145.1 uncultured Clostridia bacterium
TGTAAACGCCGGGTGTGAGTGCCATGTTCGCCTCTCTCCGGGCGGCCGACTGTGCTGATGACTTGACAGCGACCGCCCTATGATTTAGAATTCCAAGAACCTGTGAAGCCCATCAACTGTCAAGGAGCGCTGAATGTCATACAATACCATCAAGAATGTACTGCCCATGTTCTGCTTCAAGGGGCGCTATCAATCCGTCCGTGAGCTGACCAGTGGCAATGTCAACAATACCTATCTGCTCACTTACCAGGATGGGGATCTGAGGCGGCAGTATATCCTGCAGCATGTCAACACCTATGTGTTCAAGAACCCGCACGAGGTGATGAGCAATATCGCCGCCGTCACCGAGCATGTGCGCGACAGCTATCAGCGCTGCAACGAGAGCGCGGAGCGCCGGGTGCTGGAGCTGATCAAGACCTGCCAGGGCACCAATCTGTTTGAGGATGAGGATGGCGACTTCTGGCGCGCCTACTCCTACATCGATGAGGCGGACGCGCTGGACATGGTGGAGTCACCCGCCCAGATGGAGGAGGTCGGCCGCGGCTTTGGCGTCTTCCAGCGGATGCTCTACGATTTTCCGGCCCATCAGCTCTATCAGTCCATCCCCAACTTCCACAACACGCCCAAGCGCTTTTACGCCTTTGTCCGCTCGGTGGATGAGGACAAGGCCAACCGGGTGCAGTTTCTGGAGGAAGAGATCGAGTTCATGTTTGACCGCCGCCGCATGATGGGCGAGATCACCAAGCTGCTGGACGCCAACATGCTGCCCCTGCGCGTGACGCATAACGACACCAAGTCCAACAATGTGCTGCTCGACCGCGCCAGCGGCAAGGCCATCTGCGTGATCGACCTGGACACCGTGATGCCAGGCTCCTCCTTGTATGACTATGGCGACGCGATACGCTTTGGCGCCTCCACCGCGGCCGAGGATGAGCCCGACACCAGCAAGATCGCCCTGGACATGGACAAGACAAAGGCCTTTACCCGCGGCTTCATCGAGGAGACCAATGGCTTCCTCACCCATGAGGAGCTGATCCGCCTGCCGCTTGGCATCAAGGTGATCACCTGCGAGCTGGCCATGCGCTTTTTGACAGACTATATCGATGGCGACCTGTATTTCAAGGTCAACTCACCCGATCATAACCTGACCCGCGCCCGGGCCCAGATGGCGTTGCTGCGCGATGTGGAGGCCAGGGAAGGCGATCTGCTGGCGATGTGCCAGCGCTACATCAGCCGCTGTAGTAAGTAAAGGAAACTCAGCCCTCCGCCACGAATATCAACAGCGTGCCCTGGCGCACGCCGATCAGGGCGCTGCGATGCAGCGCCCGGTTGCTGACGCCAAGCGGCTGGCCGCTGAGCAGCGTCAGGTCATCGGCCGCGTAGTCCAGGCCCTGCAGGCTGACGCCCAGGCTCTGCGCGCTGTGGCTAAAGACCGATACCGTGGTACCCGGCCGGGTGGGGATCAGCAGGCTGCCATCATGCAGCGCCTCTACCCTAAAGCGGGGCGCCACCAGTCTCACCCGCAGGCCCTGCTGGCTCAGGCCCGCCATCAGCTGCAGCGCAGCGATGAAGTGGTCCTCCCTTTCGCCGCCGGAGGCACCGTAGAGCACAAAGCGCCGGTAGCCAAGCCCGCGGCCGGCGCGCACGGCCAGTGCCAGGTCGGTATCGTCCTTGCGGATGGGAAAGCGCAGCAGCGGCAGGCCCTGCACTGGTCCCTGCATGCTGTCCATATCGCCCACCACCAGATGCGGGCGCAGGCCCAGGGCCCGCAGCGCCAGCAGGCCGGCGTCGGCCGCGATCAGCAGATCGCCCGGCCGGGGTCGCAGACCCCGACTGGTGACATCCCCCGCCCCCACGATCAAGCAGCGCCCGCTCACGCTATGCCCTCCCCAATGATTGCTTGGGCACAGTATAGCACAGCGGACGCGTCAAGGAGAGTACAGTGGCCAAACAAAAGAGCAGCTATCTTTGCAGCGCCTGCGGCTATGAGGCGCCGCGCTGGTATGGCAAGTGCCCGGGCTGTGACGCCTGGAATACATTGGAGGAAACCCTGTCAGCACCCGACAGCCCGCTGAAGGCTAAGGAGCAAAAACAGCGCGGTGGCACGGGTGCCGAGGCCCTGCGCATCGATCAGATCGAGGCGGGGGAGCAGCTGCACCAGCAGACGGGCATCGCGGAGTTTGACCGCGTGCTGGGCGGCGGCATCGTGGAGGGCTCACTGCTGCTCTTAGGCGGCGAGCCTGGCGAGGGCAAGAGCACCCTGCTCTTACAAGTATGCGCCAATCTGTCCCGCATGGGCAAAACGGTGCTCTATGTATCGGGTGAAGAGAGCGCCAGGCAGCTCAAGCTGCGGGCCAACCGCGTGGGCGCTGACAAAAGCCACATCCTGGTGCTGGCGGAGAACGCCATGGACGCGGTGGAGGAGAAGCTGAACAGCACCGCGCCGGACTACTGCATCATCGACTCCATACAGACCATGTACCAGCCCCAGATGGCCAGCGCCCCCGGCTCCGTCAGCCAGGTGCGCGAGAGCGCCTCATTGCTGATGCGTTACGCCAAGACCACCGGCTGCGCGGTCTTTCTGGTGGGGCATGTCACCAAGGATGGCGCCATCGCAGGGCCGCGGGTGCTGGAGCATATGGTGGATGTGGTGCTTTACTTTGAGGGTGACTACCAGCGGGAATACCGTCTGCTGCGCGCCGTCAAGAACCGCTATGGCTCGGTCAACGAGCTGGGCATCTTTGAGATGACGGGCGAGGGCATGCAGGAGGTCAAGGGCGCCAGCGAGGCGCTGATCTCCAAGCGTGCCAAGGACGCCAGTGGCTCCATTGTCTTTTGCGGCCTGGAGGGCACCCGGCCCATGCTGGTGGACCTGCAGGCCCTGGCCACCCAGTCCTTCTATGCCTCGCCCAAGCGCACCGTCAATGGCATGGACCAGGCGCGCATCGCCCTGCTGCTGGCGGTCCTGGAAAAGCGCGCCGGCATCCGGCTTTATAATCAGGATGTCTATGTCAATGTGGCTGGCGGCATGAGCCTGACCGAGCCCGCCGCCGACCTTGCGCTGTGCCTGGCGGTGGCCTCATCGATGTCGGACAAGCCCCTGCCCATGAACCTGGCCGCCATGGGCGAGGTGGGCCTGGCGGGTGAGGTACGGGCCATCCCGCAGATTGAGCGCCGACTGATGGAGTGCAGGCGCCTGGGCTTCACCCAGGTCATCTGCCCCAAGGACAGGGGCGGCCAGGTGCCAGAAGGCATGACGCTGCATCCGGTGGAGACCCTCAGCCAGGCGATTGCCACCATCCACCTGCTGGCGCGCTGAAAAGATGCGGAATTGTTACAGGTTTTATAAGGTTTTCATTGATAATGCGCCCCAGACATGATAAAGTGTGAACAGCCTAAGACTACATTGAGAC
>CAKTTM010000223.1 GCA_934615145.1 uncultured Clostridia bacterium
CTTCGGGTTCTGCCGTGTTAGTTTGCAGCCAAGGGGGCAAAGGCAGGCTTTGCCCCGGTACCACGGAGCCACCTCAAATGAGGTTTACACAAAAGATGCGGCGCTACCTGTCATTTTTGGGAACAGGTCGGGATGTTGATTTGGAGTAAGGAAATCTGGTTCATGCAGTTGCAAGCGAGCTGATATCCTGTTTGTGCGGTTATTCAGGAGACACTACTCTACATGGCTCATGGCTGCGACCTCCACGTAATTGTTCCGCAAAACAATCTTACCGTGTTTCGCTCACCATGAGCTTTTCCTTACTCATTTGCTGTTGCACTTGGACTTTCAATCCACCGCCTTCAATTACTACGCAAAAGCCGGCGCCATCTGATTGACAGCCCCGCCTCATCGCTTTATAATGACACCCGCACCTGCCGGTGTGGTGGAATGGCAGACACAGCAGACTCAAAATCTGCCGCCCTCAAAAGCATGTCGGTTCGAGTCCGACCACCGGCACCAGATATTGTGCCCTCAGCGTCAATTAGCGTTTGAGGGGGTTTTCTGTTTCTATGTCTAATATCGCTATCAATTCTCTCAACTCCCTCTCCGTCAACTCCCGCCACTGTCCTGGCTTCATACTGCCCAAGCAGATATGCATGATGCGCACGCGGCGCAGGTGGGTGACCTGGTAGCCCAGGTACTCGCACATACGGCGGATCTGGCGGTTGAGGCCCTGCACCAGGATGATGCGGAAGGAATTGGGGCCGGTCTGGGTCAAGCGGCTGGGCAGCGTGCGCTGGCCCAGGACGGGAACGCCCTGTGCCATGCGGCGCTGGAAATCCTCGGTGATCGGCCGATCGACTGTGACCTCGTATTCCTTCTCGTGGCGGCCTTCTGCGCGCAGGATACGGTTGACGATGTCGCCATCGCTGGTCAGCAGGATCAGGCCCTCGCTGTCCTTGTCCAGGCGGCCGATGGGGAAGATGCGCTGGGGATGGTTGATATAGGAGACGATGTTGAGCGGCTCGCGCGGGTCAGCGGTGGAGACGATGCCTACCGGCTTATAGACAGCCAGGTAGACTTTGTTGCTTTTGTCGCGGATTGCTTGCCCTGCCACCACCACCTGATCGCCAGGTGACACCCTGTCGCCAATGGCGGCCACCCGGCCGTTGAGCTTGACCTGGCCCCCTTCGATGAGCCTGTCCGCCTCACGCCGGGAGCAGAAGCCTGAGTCCGCGATATACTTGTTGAGCCGTCTGTCGTCCATGCTGTCCTCCCGTCAGACTATACCACCAAGCCGCAGCGGCTATCAAGCGTTGACTGGCAGAATGTGGGGTTTGACAGCTGTGCTATACTGCGGGTGGATAGAGCCAGACTGGTTCCCGGAAAGGAAGACCTATGAAACGAATCACCACCCTGCTGCTGACGCTGCTGCTCGCCCTGACGCTGGCCGCGCCAGGCCATGCCGCTCAGGAGGCGCCACTGCAAGTCGTCACCTCCTTTTACCCGCTCTACATTTTCGCTCAGAACATACTTAAGGATATACCCGGCATCAACCTGCAGAATATGACCCACCCCACCACCGGCTGCCTGCACGACTATCAGCTGCTGGCCACCGACATGAAGACGCTGGCACAGGCCGATGTGCTGGTCATCAATGGCGGCGGCATGGAGAGCTTTCTGGATGATGTGATGGGGCAGTTCCCAGAGCTAGCCATCATCGACAGCTCGACGGGCATTGAGCTGATCGCTGAGCAGTCGCTGCTGCATGATGAGGATGAATCTGAAGAAGAGCACGCCGGGCATGACCATGGCGAGTTCAACGCCCATATCTGGCTGGATCCTGCCAATGCCATCCGCATCAGCGTGACGATGGCGCTGGCCTTCTCCCGCCTGCTGCCAGAGCAAAGCGCCCAGATATCGGCCAACATGGCGGCCTATGTGGCCAGGCTGAGCCAACTGGACACAGAGCTGCGCGACCAGCTCAGCGCCCTTGCCCGCCACGACATCGTCACCTTTCATGAGGCCTTTCCCTACTTTGCCAAGGCCTATGACCTCAATGTGGTGGCCGTGCTCGCCCTGGAGCCCGACCAGGCCCTCACGCCCGCCATGCTGACGGAGCTGGTGACCCGTGTCAAGGCGGCCGGGCTGCCGCCGCTGTTCACCGAGCCGCAGTATGAGGACCGGGCCGCGCGCGCCGTGGCGCAAGAGACGGGAGCCAAGGTCTATGAGCTGGATCCCATCGTCACCGGAGACGGCAGCCCCGACAGCTACGAGGTAGGCATGCGCCGCAATGCGCAGGTGCTGCTGGAGGCATTGGGCAGCAAGTAAAGACACGAGGACAGTAAAGCGTATGGCGCCCGATCTTCGCTGATCGGGCGCCATATGCTATCTTGTCAATGACACTCAGCCCTCAAAATCCACTTTGATGGCCCCATTGCTGGTGCGCACGCTCAGGCGCTTGGCGCCGCTGCCGCGCAGACCGGCCAGATTATCCTTGCCGTTGCTGGTCTGGCTGGTGATGCTATAGTCTTCCGCCCTGCCCGCCACACTGCCCTCCACCCGCGCGTTGCTGGTCTGCAGGCGGATCTCACTGGCGCTAAGCCCGCTAAAGCGCAGGCCGCCATTGCTGGTCTGCAGCTGCAGGATGCCGGGGGTAGCGATGTTCTCAGCTGTCAGGCGGCTGTTGGAGGTGATCAGCGTCACACGCTCTGCCTGCACATCCCGGGCGCTGAGCTTGCTGTTGGAGGTCTGCGCCTCCAGCTCGCCCTTGACCTTGAGGCCCTGCAGCCTGATGCTGCCGTTGGAGGCCTTGAGCTTCAGATCGGCCTGGCTGCTGCCTTGCTCACAGTCTATGCCGGCGTTACTGGTGCGGGCGCTGAGCTGGCCCCAGAAGTCGACGCCCTTGATCTCAATAGGGGCATTGCTGGTGCGCAGGCTGCAGCTGGCTGCGAAGTCCCGCGGCACTTTGAGGCTGATGGTGGGCGTGCCCCGGCCAAAGCGCAGGTAATCCAGGATATGGAAGCCCTCCAGCGGCCGGCGTATCAGGCGCATCTCGCCATTCTCCAGAGAGAAGTCATAGATGTCGCGCTCATCCTGTGTGTAGATCAGCTCTACCTCATCGTGGCGGCCAGGCAGCAGGCTAATGATGTTGTTGCTGCTGTGGATAACGACGCTGCGCACGCTGGCGGCCTTGGCGGTGATGGTCTTGCGGCCATAGCTGCTGTCGGGCGCCTGAACGGGTGGCGCGGGTGCCGTCTGCGCCGCGGGTGCCTGATGGATGCTGCGGGCGATCTGCTCAATGCTTCCCAGCGAGGCGATGGCTTCTACTTCCGTCATGCCCTTTTCCTCACGGATGTCCTCGATCAGCTCTTCAATATAGTTCAGCGCGTCCTGGCGCTCCTGATCCGGCATGCCCTG
>CAKTTM010000224.1 GCA_934615145.1 uncultured Clostridia bacterium
CCGGTACGCAGCAAGGAGAGGTTCTCAGGTGTCGCGATGGCCTTCATCTCAAAAGCGCCGCAGCGGGCATAGCGCCGCGTCCAGCGCAGGTATTCAAAGGACTCAACGACACCAGCCAGCTCGCGCTCCTTGTTGTAGATGTATAATTCCACGTTCACACCCCCAGGTACATGGGCCGGTAGTAGATGCTGACTTCCAGCAGGTCGAGGTTTGCCTCGGCGTTGTAGCGCAGCAGGTTCCGTCCGGGTGCCAGCTGCAGGAAGACAGAGCTGGTGTCCAGCAGGGAGAAGGCATTGCTTTCCTCCTGCCCAACAATTCGCGTCACCTGCTTGCCTGCAAAGTGGGTATGGACATGCAGCTCCTCGCCCGCCGTCATGGTGGTGTTCAGGCGCAGCGCCTCGCCGCTGTCCAGGTTCATAAGCTCGGGCTTGCTCACGCCGCCCAAGGCCAGGAAGACGATGTGGCAGCCGCAGGCCACGTCGCCGACATTGTCCACGGTGATGATCTGGCTGGGCTGGCGCCGGGCGAACATGAGCCCGCCCTCCGGTATCTCCAGCGGGAAGGACAGCAGCGGCGACCACATGGCCAGTTCTTGCCGGATGTCAGTCAAGGCTTCAAAGAAGGGCGAAGGGCACAGCAGGCTGATGAAGAAGTTAGGCGCCCGCTCACGGGAGGAAGCACTGAAGCCCGCTTCTTCCACCACACAGGCGATCTGCCGATTGCGGTAGACCAGCAGGCCCTGCTGTTTGGGCGTAAAGATGCGGAGAAAGCGTTTGCGCAGCACGTAAGCCTCGTCCACACTGCCGGCGACAAGCGTGCCTTCCAGCGTGATGTTGCGCATGTCCAGGGCGGAGGAGATAAAAAAGGCGCCATCCTGGTCCGGCGCTTTGAAGGTATTCACGGTCTGCCTCACCCGGCCTGTGCCGTCTATCCGTGTCAGGAAAAAAGGGCGCGACTGCCTGAGGCTGAGGCGCTCACCGCTTGTGTTGATGTAGCTTAGTTCCACGATGATGCTCCCTCCTCTATACTCCATTTCAAAATATGCCCCTCCTTAGTATTCCAGCGCCAGCTTGCGGGACAGGTTCCGAAACTCCCGCGCCAGTTCCTTCTCGGACAGGGCCTTGGGCGACACCACGGAGATGTTCTGCGTGATGGTGCTCCCGGCGCTCGTTGGGCTGTCCCCGTATCCGCGCATACCGACATTCATGTCAAAGCCGGTGGGGATGGCGTTTTGCATATCCCGGGCCACGCCGTCCATGGCCTTCTCAAAGCCCACGCCGATGCCCTCGCCCATGTTGAAGCCCAGCCCGGCAAAGAGCGTAGAGGGCGAGCGGATGCCAAAGAAGTTCTTGATGCTGTCAACCACGCCGCCGAAGAAGCCTGAAATTTTGTCCCTGAGCCAGGCGCCCGCGTCGCTGATGCCCTGCCACAAGCCCTGGATCAGGTTCGTGCCCACCTTGGCAATCTCGCCGATAGAGCCTGTGAAGGCGCTGACAATCCCCGCAATGATCTGGGGCACTGCCTTGACGATCTCCACGATGATGGCCGGGAGGTTTTGGATCAGGGCGGTGAGCAGCTGGACACCTGCCAGGATAATCTGGTCGATGTTCCCGACGATGGCGTCCACCAGGCTGCTGACAATCTGCGGGATGGCCGTGACCACAGTGGTGATGATCTGCGGCAGGGCTTGAATGAGTGATACAAGCAGCTTGATGCCCGCGTCGATGATGAGCGGGATGGCACCAATCACCGCGTCGATGATGCCGTCGATGATCTGGGGGATCGCCTCCACCACTGCTGTGATGATGGTGGGCAATGCCGTCACCAGAGAGCTTAAGAGCTTGATGCCCGCCTCGATGATCTGGGGGATGGCCTTGATGAAGAAGTTGACCAGCGCCGTGATGATGGCCGGAATGGCGGCGATCAGGCGCGGGATGGCGTCCAGGAGGCCCTGCGCCAAGCCGAGGATTAATTGAAGTGCCGCGTCCAGCATCTCGGGCAGCTGCTCCAGCAGACCCTGGACGATGGTCATGACCGCTGTCACTGCAGCAGGGATCAGGGAGGGCAGGGCGGTCCCTATGCCCGATACCAGCGTGTTCACCAGCTGCACAGCGGCTGCGACCAGCAGGGGCAGGTTGTCAATCAGTGCGCCAGTGATGGTCATGATGGCGCTCACGGCAGCGGGGATCAGGGAAGGCAGTAGGCTCAGGATCGTCTCAAGCACCTGCGTGAACAGGCTCGTGACTGTTTCCAGCAACAGAGGAAGCAGATCGCCAATCGCTGTCAGCATCGCACCGAAGGCAGGCGAGAGCGCGCTGACGATGTTCTCCAGCACCGGCACAATGTTCGCCACCACCGCGCCAAAAGCGTCCACCAGGTTCTGCGTCAGGTTGGTCATGTCGGCGCCGGCGTTGCCGAGCCCGGCTGTGAAGGAGCCAAGCGCCGCCTGGAGCAGCCCCAGCGAGCCGGTCACGGTCTGGGTGGACTCCCTTGCGAAGTTGCCAGCGTACTGCTCGGTGTTTTCAAAGAACATCTGCATGGCGACCTCGGCCTTGTCGGCTTGGGAAGCGGAAGCCCACACGAAGTCCAGCCCCTTAGAGACGGCATAGGCTTGGATGGACGTGGCGTTCATGGACACGCCGAGGTTGTCCATCATGGTGAAGTTGCCCTTGGCAGCACCGGCAACGGAGTCCAAGGCCATCTGCATGTCAATGCCCATGACCGAGGCCATGTCCGCCGCCCGCTGCATGGCTTTCTCGGTCAGTTCAAGGCTTTTCTGCTGTTGGATGCCAGAGCCTTGGAACAATGCGCCCATCTTGTTGGCCGTGGCCAAGTACTGCGACTGAGAAACGCCCAGGTTCTTGTAGGCTTCCTCGCCCGTTTTCTGGATGGACGCGGCGTATTCGCCAAATACAGCCTCGCTGCCGCCCAGGTTCTGTTCCAGTTCGCCGAACTGCTGGACGACTTCCTTGCCCAGCTTGATGGCGGCGGCACCTGCTGCGATGGCGACAGCGCCCATGGCCTTGCCGATGCCGCTGAGCACGCTACCCAGCTTTTCGAATTTGCCGCCGGATTTTTCAGCAGCGTCGCCTGAGTCTGTGATCTGCTCGCCCAGCTCGTCCGCGCTCTCAGCAGACTCTTCCAACTCACGCTCCATGCCGTTGAGCTCGGCCTGCGCCTTGTTCAGCTGGATCTGCCAGTTCTGCGTGCGGCGGTCGTTCTCGCCAAAGGAGGAGGCTGCGTTGTCCAGCGCCGCCTTAAGGGTGGTGATCTTATCTTTCTGGGCGTCGATCTCCTTGTTGAGGACGGCGTTGCGGGCGGCTGCGGCTTGGACGGACTTGTCGTTCTTGTCAAAAGAGCTGGATACCAGCTGCATTTCCGAACCAAGCACCTTG
>CAKTTM010000225.1 GCA_934615145.1 uncultured Clostridia bacterium
GTACCCGGCAGGATGGTGTAGAGGCTCTCGCCCTCATAGTCCTTGGCCGGGATCTGGTAGACGCCCAGCTGCACATTGTCCTGCGCGCCGATGATGGCCTTGCCGTCCGCCTTGCGCTTGCCTTCTTTGTAGTCGGCCAGCAAATTCTGCGCGCGCTGGGCCTCCGAGGCGGTCAGGCCCGGGGTCTGGGTGATGTTGAGGTAGAGCGCCTCCGAGCCATCTTCTGGCTTGGAAAGCTCCGGCACATAGCCGGCAGGGTCAAAGTCCAGCTCCTGGTCCATGTAGTAGTTGGCCTCCGGCCGGTAAGTCTCGGGGATGATGGTCTCCTGGATGGTGCTCAGTGTCACATCGGGTGCCGAAATCACCTGGTTTTCGCTGAGTGCCGCCGCGCCCATGGCCGTCAGGGCCAGTGTGGCTGTCAGCAGCGCTGTTGAAAGGAATTTCTTGTTGATTGTCATGTCCTTTCACCTCCTTGAGACCATCTTAGCGCCCAGCAAGCCATGAAGTATTCACGATCTCGTAACGCTGTCGTAACAAGCCTGCAGGTCGATATGGACGCTGGTGCCCTGGCCGGGGATAGAGTCTATGCGCATCTGCCCCTGGTGCAGGGCCACGATCTTGCTGACCAGCGCCAGGCCCAGGCCGGCGCCGCCCTGCGCCCGGTTGCGCGCGCTGTCAGCGCGGTAGAAGGGCTCGCAGGCGCGGGCAAGCTCCTGTGCGCTCATGCCGCGGCCCTTGTCGCTGACGACGAAGCCCGGCCCCTTGACCGCCACCTCGACCGGTGGCGGGCCGCCGGCGCGCTGGGCATTGGTGATCAGGTTTTGCGCCAGCATCAGGATCAGCTCATAGTCGGCGCTGATCATGATGTCCTCGCCCGAGACGATTACATCTTCCATGCCCTGGGCGGCCTCCCTCAGGCAGTCAAGCAGCGAGAAGCACTCAAACCTGAGCCCCTCATGGTCCATGCGGGTCAGGCTCAACAACCGTTCATCCATGGTGGCCAGGCGCTTGGTCTGGCTGGCGATGCGCTCCAGCGCCTGCTGGCGCTGATCCGCGGGCAGCTCCGGCGTCTCCAGCAGGCGCACAAAGCCCAGGATGGTGGTCAGCGGTGTGCGCATCTCGTGGGCCAGCGCGTCGATCAGCTCCTGCCGGGCGCCCGCCTCCTGCGCCAGGGCCTGCTCGCGCTCGCGCACGGCGCCGGCCATCTGGTCAAAGCTGCGGGCCAGCTGGCCGATCTCGTCCTGTCGCTGCACGGCAAGCGGCGGGGCCTCCTCGCCCTTGGCCAATTTGGCCGAGGCACGGGTGAGCTGCCGCACAGGCCGCAGCGTCAGGCGGGAGAAGAGCCAGCCCAGCGCCACCACCACGCCCGCGCCCAGGGCAAAGATGATAAGGAAGAGCCTGGTCAGGTCGCTGCGCTGCTGGTAGATGGGCGACACATCGCTGCCGTAGATTAGCGCGAATGCGGGCGACAGCCGGTGCGCCACATAGAGCGTCTGACGGCCGCCCTGATTATAAAGCAAGGCTGTGCGCCCACTGCTGGGCAGCAGGCGGCGCACCAGGCCGGGCTCTATCATGCTGTCCACCAGGGGGCGGTCATTATAGTACAGCTGCAGGGGGTTGAGGGCGTCGGCGCGGTAGTGCGAGCGCAGGCTGCTTTGTATGCCGGCGTACTGATCGTAGCGTGCGCCCTGCAGCTGCGTCCAGGCGCTGTCGGCGATCAGGGCCTCTTCGCTCAGCGCACGGCTGTACTCGCGCTGCATCATCAGGTCAAAGCTGCGCGTCAGCAGCACATAGCTAAAAGGCGGGAAGACCGCCAGGTAGATCATCATCACCCAGAGGATGAGGCGCCGGCTCATGCGTCCTGCGCCGCGCGGAAGCGGTAGCCGTATTTGTAGATGGTCTCCACCCTGTCCATGCCTATCTTTTGCCGCAGGCGCTGCACATGCACATCCACGGTGCGGGTCTCGCCCACATAGTTGTAGCCCCAGACCTTGTCAAGCAGTTCCTCACGGCTGAGCGCCTAGCGCCGGCGGGTGACCAGCACCTTGAGCAGGTCAAACTCCAGCGCCGTCAGACTTAGCTGCTCGCCCTCCAGCCAGACGCGGCGGGAGGGGAAATCCACCTTGAAGCCCTCCTCCTCAAAGCTGTCCTCCCTGTGATGGGCGCGGCGCAGCACGCCTGCCAGGCGGGCCAGCAGCTCGGCGGGCTCAAAGGGCTTTAGTATATAGTCATCCGCGCCCATGCGCAGGCCCTTGACGCGGTCGTTGACATCGGTCTTGGCGGTGAGGAAGAGCACCGGCACCTTCTGCGCGATAAAGCTCTCCGCCAGTGAAAAGCCATCCTCGCCCGGCATCATGATGTCCAGCAGGGCAATGTCCGGCTTGTCCGCCTGCAGCAGGGCACGGGCCTGGGCCGCGTCCTCGGCCTCGCTGACCTGATAGCCCGCTATCTGGGCGTGCAGCCGCACGATCTCACGGATCATGCCCTCGTCATCCACCACCAGCAGCTTGAACATCACAACACCTCCATCCGCCCACAGTATAGCACCACAGGCCGGAGGGCGGTGTAACAAGGCTGTTAAACTTATTGCAGTTCTGCCTCCAGCCGCACGCAGCGGCCCAGCACTTTGAGGTCGGAAATATTGACGATCTCGGATTCAAAGGCCTGGTCGAACCACTGCAGCATCACCTGGAAGCGGGGCAGCAGCTTGATGGTGCGCAGCATGCGGCCCTGGGGCATCTCCAGCAGCATCATGGCGCCGTCTTCCGGCGCGGAGGACGGCACCACCAGCACCAGATCGCCCCGGTGCACGCGGAAGCCGCGCATCTGATTGTCCGGCGCCATAAAGTAGTAGACCTTGTCCTTGGGCGCGCCCTCTATCTTGCCCTCGCTGACGGGCAGCAGGCGGCTGCCCACCTCCTTCATGACGGCGTTGTAGATGGGCACATGCTTGAGCACGCTGGACAGGGCGTCGAGCCAGATGGATCCTTCAATGGATGGGTTGGAGGGGCTTGATTGATTTGCGGAGCTGGCGGGCGTAGCCTCATCCCTGGCCTTGCTGGCCCGGGCGACGGCCTGGCGGGCCTGGGGCATGGCGCTTTGCAGGTCCACGGTGGCCGCGATGTCGTCCAGGGTGAAATCAGTCTCCGACTGGGTCTCAGAGCCAATGGCCTTGAGGATGCGGCGCGCCTGATCATCGCGGATGATGCGGGTGCCGGCCTCGACCTCGCGCAGATAGCCTTCGCTGACGCCCGACAGCTTGGCCACCGCCTTGTGTGTCAGCTTGCGCCGGCTGCGCTCCAGTAGTATCAGATCGCCAAGTCTGCTCACGGCCTGTCCTCCGGTATCTCTTGTGTTGATTGCCCGCTCACC
>CAKTTM010000226.1 GCA_934615145.1 uncultured Clostridia bacterium
GCGTTCACCAGCCACTACGCCTTCCACTTTGAGCCGGTCGCCTGGTGGGGCTTGCTGATCGCCTCCATCATCGGCGTCGCCCCCATCGCCATCCAGGCCTATCAGGCCCTGAAAGTGAAAGTGGTCAGCATCGATGTGCTGGTCACCATCGCCGTCATCGGCGCGCTGATCATCGGCAACTTTGAGGAGTCGGCCATCGTGACCTTCCTCTTCCTGTTTGGCGACTATCTGGAGCAGCGCACGCTCAACAAGACCCGCTCGGCCATCCGCGAGCTGACCGAGATGGCGCCGGAAAGCGCCTTGAAGCAGATGGCAGACGGCAGCTATGAGGAGGTCGAGATCGACGAGGTGGACATCGGCGACATGCTGCGCGTTTTGACCGGCGCCAAGGTGCCTGTTGACGGCATCGTGGTCTCGGGCGAGGGCCATGTCAATGAGGCCAGCATCACGGGTGAACCCATCCCGGCCGCCAAGTCCCCCGGCGCCCAGGTATTTGCGGGCACCATCCTGGACAACGGCACCCTGCACATCCAGGCCCAGCGCGTGGGCGAGGACACCACCTTTGGCCGCATCATCGAGCTGGTGGAGGAGGCGCAGGACGCCAAATCCGAGGCCGAGCGCTTCATCGACCGCTTTGCCAAGTGGTACACCCCTGCCGTACTGGCCCTGGGCTTTGTGGTCTGGCTGATATCGCAGAACATCGAGCTGGCCATCACCATCCTGGTGCTGGGCTGCCCCGGCGCCCTGGTGATCGGTGTGCCCGTCTCCAATGTGGCCGGCATCGGCAACGGCGCGCGCCATGGCGTCCTCCTCAAGGGCAGCGAGGTCATCCACGACTTCAGCCGCGTGGACACCATGATATTTGACAAGACCGGCACCCTCACCCAGGGCAAGCCCGTCGTATCGGAAGTAAAGCTCTACACTGAGGATACCGGCAAGACACGCAGCTACCTGGCCAGCGTGGAGGCCGAGTCCGACCATCCCCTGGCCCGTGCCATCGTGGAATACCTGGACGAGAAGGCCCTCTACCCGGTGGATTCGACCGATGTGGTCAAGGGCGGCGGCATCGTGGCCATGGTGGACGGCAAGCGCGTGGCCGTGGGCAACGCGGCCCTGATGAACCAGGAGGGCGTCCCTCTCTCAGACGAGGCCCAGGCCGACATCGCCCGCTTTGAGCAGGAGGGCAACTCCCTGGTGCTGACCAGCGTGGACGGCCAGCTGCAGGCCCTGGTGGGCATCCGTGACCAGATACGCCCCGGCGTCAAGGATGACCTAGCGCGGCTCAAAAAGATGGGCGTCAAAAACCTGGTGCTGCTCAGCGGCGACAATCAGGGCACGGTGGATCTGGTGGCCCGTGAGCTGGGCCTGACCGAGGCGCACGGCAACATGCTGCCGGAGGACAAGGCCGCCTACCTTAAAGACATGCAGGCCAAGGGGCACATCGTGGCCTTCGTGGGCGACGGCGTCAATGACAGCCCCTCCCTGGCCCTGGCCCAGATCGGCATCGCCATGGGCAGCGGCACCGATGTGGCCATTGAGACCAGCGATGTGGTGCTGATGAACTCTGACTTCAGCCGCCTGCCCCATGCCCTGGGCCTGACCAAGGCCACCGCCAGCAACATGCGGCAAAACATCATCATCGCCGTCGGCGTGGTGCTGGTGCTGCTGGCCAGCGTCTTCCTAAGCGACTGGATGAACATGTCCATCGGCATGCTGGTGCACGAGGGCAGCATCCTGGTGGTGATCCTAAACGGCATGCGCCTGCTGCGCTACAAGCCGCGGGTATGATCCGACTGACAACAACGAGCAATCGAACAAACAAAAAAGGAGAAAAACCATGAAGAAAGCAACACTACAGCTCGAGACCCTGACCTGCCCCTCCTGCCTGGCCAAGATCGAAGGCGCCCTCAAGGGCCTGGACGGCATCAACAAGGACACGCTGAACATTTCCTTCAACACCAGCAAGGTGAAGGTGGACTTTGACGACAGCAAGCTGGCAATCGAAACCATACAGAAGAAGATCGGCGACCTGGGCTACGAGGTCAAGAAGACGCAGGTCAAAGATATCTAAGCCTTCTGAGGCAGATCAGCACACCGCCCCTGCACGGCATGCGCCATGCAGGGGCGGTGTGCTTGTATGACTGGGCGTCGCTCTATGCGTCCTCGGTCTCTCCTTCCGCCTTGTCCGTCTTAAGCTCGGCAAACTTCTGTGCCATGGTGGGGTTGCCGCGCGTCAGCTTTTTGATGGTGACATCCTGGGCCTTGTCATTGGCCAGGCGCAGGTTGCGGTCGGCGCCCAGCAGAGCGTCCTTGGTCTTCTGCAGCTGGTCGATGGACTTGTCGATGGCATCGATCGCCGTCTGGAAGCGGCGGGAGGCCAATTCATAGTTCCTGCCAAAGGCGTCCTTGAACTTGTTGAGCTCACTTTCAAAATTGGTGATGTCGATGTTCTGCGCCTTCATCAGCGCCAGCTCCTGCTTGTACTGCACAGAGTTTTGCGCGGCGTTGCGCAGCAGGGTGATGATGGGGATAAAGAACTGCGGCCTGACCACATACATCTTGGGGTAGCGGTGGGACATGTCCACGATGCCGCTGTTGTACAGCTCGCTGTCAGCCTCCAGCAGGGACACCAGCACCGCGTACTCGCAGCCCTTTTCGTTGCGGTCCTTGTCCAGCTCTTTTAAGAAATCCTCGTTGCGCTTCTTGGTGGCGGTGGCGTCGCTCTCATTTTTCATCTCAAACATGATGGAGATGATCTCCACCCCCGCGCCGTCGCTCTCGCAGAAAATAAAGTCTCCCTTGCTGCCTGTCCTTGCGTCATTGTCCTTCTCAAAGTAGGCATTGGGAAAGGCGGCGGCGCGGATCTTGGAGAACTCGATCTCGCAGTGCTGCTCCAGCGTCTCGCCCACCATCTTGGTGGACAGCCTGGACTTCATGTCCTTGAGCCGCTCGATGGTGTCATCGCGGTCGCGTATCTGGGTCTCATACTTGTCCCTCAGCGTGGTCTCCTTGAGCTTTTGCTCCAGCGCCTTGGCCTCCAGATCGTGCCTGAGGCTATCGCGCTCCTTTTCAAGGCTGCCCATGGCCTCTTTCAAGGCCAGCTGCTTAGAGATGTCGGCGGACTTGAGCGCCTCGCGCAGCCGGGTGATCTCGCCGTCCTTTTGCGACATCACCTCGCTGAGTTTACCTGCGGTGGTGGCCTGGGCCAGCTCGGTGCTGCTCGTAAGCTCCGCCTTCAGCCGCTCGATCTGGGCGTCCTGTTCCAGGGCCGCCTTGTCCTGTTGCGCGGCGATCTCCATCTGGGCCAGCCTGACGGCGGCC
>CAKTTM010000227.1 GCA_934615145.1 uncultured Clostridia bacterium
CCCTATGGTACGACGGTGGGCGCCTTCCTGATCCTGGTGCTGACGGCGCTGGTCATCATCACCGTGGTCACCTTCGTCGACATGGGCGAGCGCCGCATCCCGGTGCAGTACGCCAAGCGCGTGGTGGGCCGCAAGATGTACGGCGGACAGTCAACGCATATCCCGCTCAAGGTGGTATCCGTCGGCGTCCTGCCCCTGATCTTCGCCTACTCCTTCATGGCCTTCCCCGGCACCATCATTGCGATGTTCGGCACCAACTCGGGCATCTACAGATGGTGGACCACCTACATGCACCAAGCCTCACCGCTGTACCTGCTGACCACCGCGCTGCTGATCGTGGCCTTCAGCTACTTCTACTCGTCCATCAGCTTCAACCCCCAGGACATCGCCAAGAACATACAGCAGCAGGGCGGCAACATCCCCGGCATCCGCTCGGGCAAGAACACGGTGGATTTCCTGGCCCGTACCACCCGCAGGCTGACGCTGTTCGCGGCGCTCTTCCTGGCAGTGCTGGCCACCTTCCCCACCCTGCTGTCCGTCTGGCAGAATGTGCAGATACCCTTCGCCGCCTCCTCGATGCTCATCGCGGTGTCGGTGGCGCTGGAGACCGTGCGCCAGATCGAGGCCAACCTGGTCATGCGCAACTACAAGGGCTTCCTGTAAGCTGACCCAGTACCCACGCAGTGCCTCTCCTCTGCCCAGGGGGCAGGGGAGGGCCTTTGAGGACATACGATGAACCTGATTTTCCTAGGCCCCCCCGGTGCCGGCAAAGGCACCCACGCCTCCAGGCTGATGAAGCAGCTGGGCATCCCGCAGATCTCCACCGGCGACATGCTGCGCCAGGCGCTGCGCGAGCAGACCCCGCTGGGGCTGGAAGCCAAGAAGTACATGGACGCGGGCGAGCTGGTGCCAGACGATGTCATCATCGGCATGGTCAAGGAGCGCCTCAGCCAGCCCGACGCGCAGCAGGGCTATATCTTTGATGGCTTTCCCCGTACGGTGGCACAGGCTGAGGCACTGAGCCAGTTCGCCAAGATCGACGCCGTGCTCAACCTGCTGGTCTCTGATGAGGTCATCATCCGCCGCCTGAGCGGCCGGCGCGTCTGCCCGGACTGCAACGGCACCTTCCATACCTCCAGCCTCAAGGACGAGCATGTCTGCCCCGACTGTGGGGGCAAGCTGATACAGCGCAAGGATGATCAGCCTGAGACCGTGCTCAACCGCCTGGATGTCTATCGTCGTCAGACCGAGCCGCTGATCAGCTACTACGAGCGCCAGGGCCTGCTGCGCTCCGCCAATGGCGAGGGCCAGGCGGACCAGAACTACGCAGAAGTGCTCAAGGCGCTGGATATCCAATGATCATTCTCAAGAACCCTGCCCAAGTGGACAAGATGCGGGCGGCTGGCCATCTGCTCTATGAGATCATGACGCGCCTGCGCGAGGTGATCAAGCCTGGCGAAAGCACCGCCGCCATTGACGCCTTTGCAGAGGGGCTGATACGCCGCAACAAGGCCATCCCCAGTTTCCTTGGTTATCATGGCTACCCCAGATCCATCTGCTCGTCCATCGACGACGAGGTGGTACATGGGATTCCCGCTGACGGCGTGATTCTCAAAGAAGGCAGCATACTGTCCGTGGACTGTGGCCTGATACTGGACGGCTGGCAGGCCGACAGCGCCTTCACGGTGGGCATCGGCCGGATCTCTGAGGACAAGCAGCGCCTGATCCAGGTGACGGAGCAATGCTTCTTTGCCGGCGCTGCAGCCGCCAGGCAGGGTGCCCATGTGGGCGACATCGGGAGCGCGGTGCAGACGCTGGCCGAAAGCCATGGCCTGGGCGTCGTGCGAGATCTGACCGGCCACGGCATCGGGCGCAGCATGCACGAGGATCCCTCGGTGCCCAACTACGGCACCAGCGGCCAGGGCGTGCGGCTCAAAGCCGGCATGACCATCGCCATTGAGCCCATGATCACCCTGGGTGGCTGGCGCGTCAAGGAGATGTCTGACGGCTGGACCATCAAGACGGCAGATGGCTCTGCCTGTGCGCATTATGAGCACACGATCGTGGTCAGGGATGGCTTGCCCGAGATACTCACACTGCCCGGATACCGCTTTCCTCAGGAGGCCCAGACTTGAAGCCGGTGCTGGCCAAAGGTTTTGTCGCGATATCCCAAAAAGGGCGTGACAAAGGGCGGGTTTATGTGGTATTATACGAAATGGACGCTGAATTTGTGATGGTGGCCAACGGGGACACCCGTAAGCTGGATCATCCCAAGAAGAAGCGCCGTAAACACCTCGTATGTACCAGCCGGGAGTTACCCGGCATCTTGGCGCTTTACGAAGCAGGCCGGCTGCAGGACAGCGACCTGAGAAAAGCGCTTGACGATGTGTGTCCCAGCATACCCGACGCGGCCAGTAAGGAGGGCTAGAGTTTTTGTCCAAGAGTGATGTCATCGAAATCGAAGGAAAGGTAGTGGAATCGCTGCCCAATGCCATGTTCCTGGTGGAGCTTCCCAACGGTCACCAGATCACGGCGCATATCTCCGGCAAAATGCGCATGAACTTCATCCGCATCTACCCCGGGGACAGGGTCACGATCGAGCTGTCACCCTACGACCTGACACGCGGCCGGATTACCTGGCGAAGCAAGAACTGATTTCGCTGCCTCAGGCAGCCTACTACGAGGAGGTTTACTCTCATGAAAATTCGTCCTTCCGTCAAGCCCATGTGCGAGAAGTGCAAGATCATTCGCCGCAAAGGCCATGTCATGGTCATCTGCGAGAATCCCAAGCACAAGCAGAAGCAGGGCTGAGTTTCCCCCAAGGATGGTCAATCGTATGGGCGGCTGCCCCTCACCAGGTGAGGGGACCATGCGTTTCATCATACACTTCCGGGATATATCCTGCCCCGGTCAAGCAAGACAACAAGCAAACTAATTTGGAGGTGTACCCAACAGATGGCACGTATAGCGGGCGTTGACCTGCCCAGAGAAAAGCGCGTGGAGATCGGCCTGACTTATATCTTTGGCATCGGTCTGAAGACTGCCCAGGATATCCTGGCCAGCACGCAGATCGATCCCAGCACCCGGGTGAAGGATCTCTCCGAGAACGACATCAGCAAGCTGCGCGACTATATCGATCACAATGTCAAGCACGAGGGTGACCTGCGCCGTGAGATTTCTCTCAATATCAAGCGCCTGGTCGAGATCGGCTGCTATCGCGGTGTGAGGCATCGCCGCGGCCTGCCCGTACGCGGACAGAACACCAAGCAGAATGCCCGTACGCGCAAGGGTCCCAAG
>CAKTTM010000228.1 GCA_934615145.1 uncultured Clostridia bacterium
CAGGTGGACACCGCCACACTGGCCGCCGCCATGGCCAGGCTGACCCAGGCGATGGCGGGCGCGCAGTAGCGCAGAGATGGCGTATCTGGTCGACCGATTACCGCGCTGAAAGATTTTACACAGCTTTCACCCCACTGATGCGAGCCGGGGCGAAAACGCGTTGACATTCCTCATATTCCTGTGGTATCATGCTACGGTTGCCTGCTTTGCGGGTGATTAAGGTTCTTTTCCGCACCTTATAAGCGGGAACCAACAATGACTATATATCCCCAAGGGTTGTGGGGATGTTATAGGAGGAGACCCCTCATCAAGGGCTCCGATCAATTATCAGGAGGTGCTTCCATGCCCACGATCAATCAATTGATCCGCAAGGGAAGGAAAAAGATCGTCGAAAAGTCCGACGCCCCCATCCTGCAAGGTTGCCCGCAGAAGCGAGGCGTCTGCCTGAGCGTCAAAACAACGACGCCCAAGAAGCCGAACTCTGCGCTGCGCAAGATTGCCAGGATTCGCTTAACCAACCAGATCGAAGGTACCTGCTATATTCCTGGCGAGGGTCATAACCTGCAGGAGCATAGCGTGGTGCTCATCCGTGGCGGCCGCGTGCGCGACCTGCCCGGCGTGCGTTATCACATCATCCGCGGCACCCTGGATACCGCCGGTGTGGCCAAGCGCAACCAGAGCCGTTCACTCTACGGCGCCAAGCGCCCCAAGAAGTAATCAGGCAAGAACCTGCTTTCGGCGGCAAGCGCCTCAGGCGCCCCTCATCCTTGGAACGGGGGAGGGGAAGGCAAGTGCGAATTGCCCTGGCTCAGGTGGGTGTGATGCTGAAGCACCCATGTCTGGAAGCGATACATTAGCGATCTGAGGAGGACAAACAATGCCACGTCGTGGTTTTATCCCCAAGCGCGAGGTGCTGCCCGATCCGCTGTACGGCACGGTGACAGTGACCAAGCTCATCAACCAGATCATGCTCGACGGCAAGCGCGGTGTCGCGCAGCAGGTATGCTATGCCGCCTTTGACATGATCCGTGAGAAGACTGGCCGGGAGCCCGGTGAGGTCTTCCAGGACGCCCTGAACAATGTCATGCCCCAGCTGGAGGTCAAGGCCCGCCGTGTGGGCGGCGCCACCTACCAGGTGCCCATCGAGGTCCGCCCGGAGCGCCGCCAGACCCTGGGCCTGCGCTGGCTGGTCGACTTCAGCCGCAACCGTTCCGAGCGCACCATGTCCGAGCGCCTGGCGCTGGAGCTGATGGACGCTGCCAACTCTACCGGCAAGGCCTTTGGCCGTAAGGAAGAGATGCACAGAATGGCTGAGGCCAACAAGGCCTTTGCCCACTACCGCTATTAAGGCTGGCCGGGCACACATAGCCCAGAGCCTGCCTTCGTCAGGAGTTTAAGGAGAACCTGAATGCCCAGAACGCACCCCCTCAACATGGTCCGCAACATTGGGATCATGGCCCACATAGACGCCGGGAAGACCACGACGACCGAGCGCATCCTGTTCTACACAGGCCGCGTGCATCGTCTGGGTGAGACCCACGAGGGCAACGCCACGATGGACTGGATGGCCCAGGAGCAGGAGCGCGGCATCACCATCACATCGGCCGCCACCACCGCTCAGTGGAAGGGCCATACCATTAACATCATCGATACCCCCGGCCATGTCGACTTCACAGTCGAGGTGGAGCGTTCGCTGCGCGTGCTCGACGGCGCCGTGGCGGTCTTCTGTGCCAAGGGCGGTGTCGAGCCCCAGTCCGAAATGGTCTGGCGTCAGGCCGAGCACTACAAGGTGCCGCGCATGGCCTATGTCAACAAGATGGACATCACCGGCGCTGACTTCTTCCGCGTCATCGACATGATGAAGGACAGGCTCAACGCCAATGCCGTGCCCGTGCAGCTGCCCATCGGCGCTGAGAACACATTCCGCGGCATAGTCGACCTTGTCCGCATGAAGGCCGAGGTCTACTACGATGACGAGGGCAAGGACATCCGCGAGGAAGAGATCCCCGCAGATCTCAAAGAGCAGGCCGATGAATACCGCCTGAAGCTGATCGAAGCCGTCGCTGAGCAGGATGACAGCCTGATGGAGAAGTATTTCGGCGGCGAGGAGATCTCCCAGGAGGAGATCAACGCGGCCATCCGCAAGGCCACCATCGCCTGCGACATGACCCCGGTGCTGTGCGGCACCAGCTACCGCAACAAGGGCGTGCAGCCCTTGCTCGATGCGCTGTGCATCTACATGCCCTCCCCGCTTGACATCCCTTCCATTAAGGGCACACTGCCCTCTGACCCGGAAACTGTGGTGGAGCGTCATCCCAGCGATGACGAGCCCTTCTCCGCGCTGGCCTTCAAGATCGCGGCCGATCCCTTTGTGGGCAAGCTGGCTTTCTTCAGGGTCTACTCCGGCAGCGTGGAGGCCAACAGCTATGTCTACAACTCCACCAAGGGCAAGCGTGAGCGCTTCAGCCGCATCATGATGATGCATGCCAACCACCGCGAGGATGTCACATCAGTGTATGCAGGCGATATCGCTGCCGCTGTAGGCCTCAAGGACACCACCACCGGTGACACGCTCTGCGACGAGAAGAAGCCCGTGGTGCTGGAGAAGATGGAGTTCCCCGAGCCCGTCATCCGCGTGGCCATCGAGCCCAAGACCAAGGCTGGGCAGGAGAAGATGAGCCTGGCGCTGGTGCGCCTGGCGGAGGAAGACCCCACCTTCAAGGCCTACACCGATCAGGAGACAGGGCAGACCATCATCGCCGGCATGGGCGAGTTGCACCTGGAGATCATCGTCGACCGCATGCTGCGGGAGTTCAAGGTGGAGGCCACCGTCGGCAAGCCGCAGGTCGCCTACAAGGAGACCATCCTGAAGCCTGCCACCGCCGAAGGCCGCTATGTGCGCCAGACCGGCGGTCACGGCCAGTACGGCCACTGCGTGATCACCATCTCGCCCACCGAGCCTGGCGAAGGCTATTCCTTTGAGAACAAGATCGTCGGCGGCGTCATCCCCAAGGAGTACATCGCCCCGATCGACGCCGGCATCCGCGAGGCCGCTGGCAGCGGCATCCTGGGCGGCTACGAGGTAGTGGACTTCAAGGTCACCCTCACCGACGGCAGCTACCACGATGTGGACTCATCGGAGATGGCCTACAAAATCGCAGGCTCCATGGCCTTCAAGGACGCGCTGAAGAAGGCGGATCCCCGCCTGCTGGAGCCCATGATGAAGGTGGAAGTGGTCGTGCCCGACCAGTACATGGGCGATGTCATCGGCGACATCA
>CAKTTM010000229.1 GCA_934615145.1 uncultured Clostridia bacterium
ATCTTGAGCATCTGGGTGAACTGCGAGAAGATCAGTATCCGGTGGCCATCCTGCAGGGCCTCGGGCAATATGTCCATCAGCAGGCTGAGCTTGCCCGACTCGCCCGTGTAGTGCGGCAGCACCAGCGCCGGGTGGCAGCATATCTGGCGCAGCTCCATCAGCGCCTGCAATACCTCAGAGCGGCCAAAGCTCAGCTGGCTGTGGTCGATCAGGCCTTCCAGCCGCATGCGCTTTTGCGCCAGCACGGCGTTGTACACGCGCTTTTGATCCAGCGGCATGGTGACGGGGATGACGGACTCTATCTTGGGCGGCAGCTGCGCCATAACATCTTTCTTCAGGCGGCGCAGCAGGAAGGGCCGGGTGCGCAGCAGCAGGTCGTCCGCGTTGCGGCCCTCGTCATAGCGGCGCATGAACTCGCGCGCAGGGGGCAGGTAGCCCGGCAGTATGAAGTCAAACAGGCTCCACAGCTCGGCCACGGAGTTTTCCATCGGCGTGCCGGAGAGCGCCAGGCGGGTCTGCGCCTGCAGGCGCTTGACCGCGCGGGCGGAGAGGCTCAGCGTGTTCTTGATGAACTGCGCCTCGTCCAGCACAGCGAAGCGCAGCGGTATCTCGCGCAGCAGGTCGATGTCCTGGCGGATCAGCGGATAGCTGGTCAGCAGCACATCGGGCGCCTCTGGCCCCTGGGCAGCCTCGATCAGCGCCTGGCGCCTGAGCCTATTGCCGCTGATGATCTGCACCTTGAGCATGGGCGCGAAGCGGCGAAACTCGCTTTGCCAGTTGTACAGCAGGCTGGTGGGCATCACGATCAGCGAGGGCAGGCGCTGGCTGTCCTGCTGCACGGCATACAGGATGGCGGCAATGGTCTGCACCGTCTTGCCCAGGCCCATCTCATCGGCCAGTATCCCGCCCATGCCCAGCTGCCGCAGCTGGCAGAGCCACTCAAAGCCTCGCAATTGATAGGGATGCAGGCCGTCGACGGGGCTGACAAAGGTCTGCAGGGGCGGCGCGGCCATCTGCTGCGCGGCCTCATCCAGCTGCACGGGCAGGCTGGCGCTGTCCATCAGCGCCTTTAGGTAGGCGGCGCGGTAGGGCTTGAGGTCGGTCAGGCTGCGGTCGCCCTCGGCCGCTTCCAGCGCCGCCTGGGCCAGCTCGCGCCAGTTGTCGGTGCCCTCCAGGCTGATGAAGCTGCCATCCTTGTAGCGGAAATAGCGCTTGTTCTCCCTAATGGCGCGCAGGATGGGCGCCAGCTCCTCCACAGGCAGATCGTTGTCAAAGATATTAAGCTCCAGCCGGCCACCCCTGCCCTGCAGCGCCGCGCGCAGCGTGGGGCTGCGGGGCGCCATGCGCTTGAAGTCGGCGCTGAGGAAGAGCTCGGCCTTCTGGCTGAGCGCCTGCACGCCTTCTGTCAGGAAGCGGTAGAGGTTTTCCTCGCCGGAGAGGTAGACATAGCCCTTGCGCACGCGAAAGCCGGCGTCGGCCATCGCCTCCAGCACCCGCCTCTCGCCGATGGCGTCGTGCAGCAGCAGCGGCGGATCCTCGCCCTCCAGTGAAAAGGGGTCGATCTGCGTGTCGCCGTAGGTGAAGACCAGCTTGGCGGCGATATCGCTGCCCGCCTTGTCCAGGTAGACCTTGGCCTTCAGCGGCAGGCGGATCATGCGCCGCTCCAGCTGCTCATCCAGCACCACGGCGTGGCGGCGCATCAGCGTGGGCAGCAGCTCGCCCGTCAGGCGGGCCAGCTTGGCGCGGGGGAAGAAGAATGTGCGGTGCTCCTGGCTGAGCAGTATGGCCGCTAGCCTGGCGTCCTCATGCTCCACCCGGCACAGGCTGCCGCTAAGCAGGATGTACTGGCCGTCCCTGGTGGCCAGCTCGCAGCCCTGCTCCAGGTCGGCCTTGATGCGCAGGCCGCGGAGCCCGCCGCTGACATAGAACACGGCCGGCAGCGCGGTCAGCGCGATGCCCTCCTGGATGCGGGTGCGCCCCTGCGCCGTCAGGCGAAAGCGCAGGCCGGCCATGGTGGCCAGCAGCTGCAGGCCCACCTGGCTGGGCAGCGGCAGCTTGCGCGCTTGCTGGGGCGACAGCTTGCTGTCCTGCAGGCCCTGGATATGCGCCAGCAGCACGCGCAGGAAGGCGGCGTCCTGCGGCGCGAAGGCGGCAAAGCTCACTTCCAACGTCAGGTTGGGCGCCACCTCGACCGCCTCGCCCGTGTCCAGCGCCTCTAAAAAGCGGGGGATATGCCGCACCACATAGAGCCTGCCCTCGCCCACGCGCAGGCTGATGCTCAGGCCCTCCGGGCCGACGAACAGGGAGGGCTCCATCGCAAGCGTCGGCGCCTTGGGCAGTATGTTTTCCACCGCGTCAAAGAAGGCCTCGCTGCTGATGGCCGCGTGCTGCACCGCCAGCGCCTGCAGGGCGCCGCTCTGCTGCGCGGTCAGGTAGGCGCCCACCAGGTGGGCGCAGTGGGGCTCGCCGCAGTCACAGCTGCTTTCACCCATCGCTTTCAGGCGCACCAGGGCATAGGGATCCCTGGTCACCATGTATTCAATCAATTCATCACTCTGCCGCAGCTCCCTGAGCTGTCCCTGCCGCGCCAGCTCCTCGCCCTCGCGCCAGGTCTCCGGCCTGGTGTGTTTTTCAAGCGTCGCGCCTGATATCATCGGTTCCCTCCCGTGCTCACATGAAAAAAAGCGCCGAATTGTTATCATTCGACGCACAAGCGGGCATATCCTGCTGGGCTGCTATTGGCTCAGCGCCTCCAGCAGCCAGGGCAGCGCGCGCTCAAAGGGCGCGCCAAAGCGGCTGATCTTGGGGTCGCTATCGGCATCCTTCAGGCACTGATAGAGAAAGCCCACCGCGATGCTGACAGCGCGCGCCAGCGGCAGGCCGCGCAGCAGCGCCGCCTCAACAGCCGAGGCAAACAGATCGCCCGTGCCCGGCCAGTGGCCCTGCACCTGCGGCTGCAGGCTGATGCCAGGCGTGGCCTGGCCCTTTGCCAGCGAGGCCGCGCCAATATAGCCATCGCCGCCGCTGACACCGGTGATGATGGCGGCGCCTGCGCCCAGATCCAGCAGGCCATGGAGCTGCCGTAGCAGGTCCTCTGGCTTATCGGCGCCCTTGTCATAGCCCTGACCCAGCAGCATGGCGGCCTCCGTCCGGTTGGGGAAGATCAGGTCCGCCCCCCGGCACAGCGCGCGAAAGCCCTCGGCCAACTCGGGCGAGCAGCCGGTGTAGCGCTTGCCCCAGTCGCCCATCACCGGGTCTACAAAGAGATGGGTATTGGG
>CAKTTM010000230.1 GCA_934615145.1 uncultured Clostridia bacterium
GGTCCTCCAAATGCTTGCCCTCCATCTGGGCGTTGCAGCGTATGCCAAGCGACTGGAAGCGCTTCAGCTGCCACGCTCTGGCGGCCACGACGCGCTGACGCACGCTCAGGCTGTCTTCGGATTTCTGGGTGGTGTTGATCTCCTCCACCGGCACTGCGTCCACCTCCACCTGTATATCGATGCGGTCGAGCAGCGGCCCGGATATGCGATCCAGGTACTTCCTGATCTCGTGGCTGCCGCAGCGACAGGCCTTGACCGCGCTGCCAAAGTAGCCGCAGGGGCAGGGGTTCATGGAGGCCACCAGCATGCAGCGCGACAGGTACTGCGTATGCGCCCGCACGCGTGACACGGTGGTGACGCCGTCCTCCAGGGGCTGTCGCAGTGCCTCCAGCACTGAACGCGGGTACTCGGGCATCTCATCCAAGAAGAGCACGCCATTGTGAGCCAGCGATACCTCGCCCGGCCGGGCGTTGGCGCCGCCGCCGACCAGCGCCGCCATCGAGGCGGAGTGATGCGGCGTGCGGAAGGGGCGCTGTGTCATCAGCCCGCTGCCGGCTTTAAGCAGGCCGGTCACCGAGTAGATGCGCGTGGTCTCAAAGGCCTCCTCCTGCGTCATCTGGGGCAATATGCCAGGCAGGCAGCGGGCCAGCATGGTCTTGCCCGAGCCCGGCACGCCCACCATCAACAGATTGTGCCCGCCGGCTGCTGCCACCTCCAGCGCACGGCGTGCCACGGCCTGGCCGCGCACATGCTGCATGTCATGGCTGATGGGCACTTCGCGCAGGCATTCCTCATAGCTTTTCTGCACCTGCGCCAGGATGGGCGCCTGGCCGCTCAAATGCTGTGCTACCTCGTACAGCGTCTGGGCGGGATAGACCTCCATCCCCGACACCGCCTCCACCTCGCGGGCGTTGTGACCGGGCAGCACCACCTGGCGGATGCCCCGCTCGCGCGCGGCAATCACCATCGACAGCGCGCCCTGCACGGGCGCCAGGCGGCCGTCCAGTGCCAACTCACCCAACAGCAGCACTTCCTCAGCGCCGGGCGCGCGCAGCTGGCGGCTGGCGATCATGATGGCCACCGCGATAGGCAGGTCAAAGGCCGTGCCCTCTTTGCGCAGGTCGGCAGGCGACAGGTTGACCGTGGTGTGACCATAGGGCGGTGTGAAGCCACTGTTTTTGAGCGCCGCAAAGACCCGCTCGCGGCTTTCCTTGACCGCGGCGTCCGGCAGACCCACGATGGCAAACTCAAACTTGTTGCTGGTGTGGACATCCGCCTCCACCGTGACGGCTTCCCCCTCGATCCCTACCAGGGCATAGCACAGCGTGCGGGCGAGCATGGCGTCGCCTCCTTTAGATTATACTGAACTCAATCGCAAGCGCTTCGATGGGCCGGTCTTTTTGCGACTGCGCGTTTCCTCATTCGTTCAGTATTAGTAATAGATCCAGTTGGGAATTACGCGAACGGCCTCCAGCCAGGCGGTGGACACCCGCAGCCCGCTGATGTAGGGGAAGTAGATCACAAAGAAGATGCCAGCCAGTGCCACAAGGCCCAGGCATAGCCATCTGGCCTGCCTGGGGCTGCTTTGCCGCAGCCTGTCTACCACCATCACCAGGCACAGCGTGATGAAAGGCACGGAGGGGAAGTAGTGATAGATGTAGGTGCCCCTTGGCACCAGCACCCAGGGCAGGTACTGGGCGGCAAAGGCGATCACCAGCAAGGCGGGACGGATGTCGTCCGTACTGCTGGTGCGCGTGAAGCGCAGCGGGTTGCGCAGCAGATGTTGCCTGAGCCAGGCGGCGATGACAAAGAACAGGGCGATCAGGCCGCCTATCCAAACCACCGGGTTGCCAAAGCTCATGATGGTGCTGCCTGTTAGGCCAATGCGCTGACCGGCGTAGAAGAACATGGGCTTGATCATCAGCGGCCACTCATACCAGGGCGAGTAGAAGCGGTGATCCATGCCCAGGCCAGGCTTGGCATGATAGCGGAACATGCCGACACTGCTATCAATCACCTTTTGCACCGTCAGCCCGCCTGGCGTCTGCATGTACACAGGAAGGAAAGACAGATAATAGATGACAGCCGGCACCGCCACAAAGAAGAGCAGGCACCACAGCAGCGTATAGAACATGCGGCGCAACCAATCCCTGGCCACAAGGCGGATGGCCTCAGCGCGCTCAGGCGGAAGTGGGGTCTTCTCGTCAACCAGCCGCTGCGCGGCCAGCCCCTCTGAGGCCCTGCGCCACTGCGCCCAGAAGAAGATCACGGCCAGACCGAGCCCGGCGTAGATGCCCGTCCACTTGCTGGCGACGCCCAAGCCCATGAACAGGCCCGACAGCGCCAGATTGGGCAGCGTGAGCAGCAGGGGGCGGCTCTCCCCCTCAGTCAAGGCATAGCGGAACATGTAGTAGTACGACCAGATGATAAACAGCGTGACAAAGCTGTCTATGGTGGCGATGCGCGTCTGCGTGAAGTGCATGAAGTCAAAGGCCATCAGCAGCATGGCGGCCAGGCCCAGGCTGTGGCGCCTGGTCAGCAGCCTGCCCAGCAGATAGAGCCCCGGCAGCATTAGTACGCCTGCGAAGGCCCCTGCAAAGCGCCAGCCATAGGGCACCATGCCGAAGATCGCGATGGCCGCCGTCATCAGCACCTTGCCAAGCGGCGGGTGCGAGGTCTCGTAGACCTGGCTTGGCTCCTTGCCCCGGATGGCATTGAGCTGCTCAAAGCCGGACCTGGCATGATAGATCTCATCAAAGTACATGCTGTTGTACCAGTCCGGTTCGCCGGTCATGGTATCTTGCTCGTCGATGAGCGCGGCAGCCTCACCCGATATCAGTTTGATGGGGATGTTCTCCTTGGTGTGCGCGTCCCTGGCAATGATCTCATAGAGCGTCAGGCCCACCGTGGGCGCCGTGATGCGCAGATAGCGGCCATGGTGCAGCAAGTTGACCCCTGAAAAGGTCGTTTTGCCCTCGATGGTGCTCGACTCCTTCTGGTACTTCCAGGTAAAGCAGTCGCCATTGTCGCCGTCGCGCATCTGGCTGGGGGCACCCGACCAGTTGAGCATATCGCTGCTGGACTCGGCCAGATAGTCGCTGTAGCGCCAGTGGATGCCGCCGTAATGCAGCAGGTAGAAGTCACGCTCGCTGCCCAGGTCGAAGACGACCTCCTCCCCCTGCTGGGTAAAGGTATAACCATTCTGCGGCGCGGTGAGCGAGCCCAGGTTGGTCAGGGCAAGTGCACCGTACAGCACGGTGACCAGC
>CAKTTM010000231.1 GCA_934615145.1 uncultured Clostridia bacterium
TGCCAGCGCCATGCTGGAGGTACTGGATAGCGAGCAGAACATGCATTTCCGCGATCACTATCTGGATGTGCCCTTTGACCTGTCGCGCGTAATGTTCGTTACCACGGCCAACACCCGCGACGCCATCCCGGCGCCGCTGCTGGACCGCATGGAGATCATCGAGGTGCCCAGCTACACCGAGGAGGAAAAGCTGCAGATCGCCAAGCGTCACCTGCTTAAAAAGCAGCTGCTGGACAATGGCCTTGATCCCAAACAGGTCAAGGTCTCCGACGCCGCGCTGCGTTTTGTCATCGAGGGCTACACCAGGGAGGCGGGCGTGCGCACCCTGTCGCGCACACTGGCCAAGCTGGCCCGCAAGACCGCAGTCACCATGCTGGAAAAGGGCGAGGGCCTGATCCGCATCACGCCAGAGATCGCGCAAGACTATCTGGGTGCCCAGCGCTTCCTGCGTGACAAGCTGACCCAGGAGCCGATGGTGGGCATCGTCAATGGCCTGGCCTATACCGAGGTGGGCGGCGAGATGCTGCAGGTGGAGTGCACCGTGATGCCCGGCACCGGCAAGCTGACCATGACCGGCAGCCTGGGTGATGTGATGAAGGAGAGCGCGCAGGCCGCCCTCTCCTGGGTGCGTGCCCACTCGGCGGAGTACAAGCTGCCCGAAGACTTCCATGTCAAGCAGGACATCCACATCCATGTGCCAGAAGGCGCCGTGCCAAAGGACGGCCCCTCGGCGGGCGTCACCATGGCCACCGCGCTGCTGAGCGCGCTGACCGGACGCAAGGTGCGCATGGATCTGGCCATGACGGGTGAAATCACCCTCGCTGGCCGCGTGCTGCCCATTGGCGGCGTCAAGGAAAAGATGCTGGCCGCCTACCGCGGCGGCATCAAGCTGCTCTGCCTGCCCAAGGAGAATGCCAAGGATGTCTCCGAGATACCGGCCTATATCCGCGAGCGCTTTGAGATCGAGTATGTGGAGAGCATCTCCCGCGTGGCGCAGCTGGCGCTGTTGGACTGAGTATGGACATCACCAAAGCCAGCTTCATCACCTCGCTGACCAGCTATGGCCCCTTTGCCGGCCGCGGCCTGCCCCAGATCGCGGTGGCGGGCAAATCCAATGTGGGCAAGTCCAGCCTGATCAACTCCCTGACACGCCATGGCAAGCTGGCCAAGACCTCCGGCACGCCTGGCAAGACCCGGCTGATCAATGTCTTCCTGCTCAATGACAGCTTTCACCTGATCGACCTGCCCGGCTACGGCTATGCCAAGGTCAACAAGGAAGAACAGGCCAAGTGGGGCGGGCGCATGCAGGGCTTTTTCGAGGGCTCGGACACGCTCAAGACGGTGATCCAGCTGGTGGACATACGCCATGAACCCACGGCCGATGACCTGCAGATGGTGGAATATCTGCGCTACCACCAGATCCCCTTTGTCACTGTGGCCACCAAGTCTGACAAGGTCAGCCGCGCGGCGCGGCAGCGGCATCTGCTGCCCATCGCCCGCCTGCTGCAGGTGCAGCCCTTTGACATCATCCCCTACTCATCTGAAACCGGCGAGGGCCGCGATAAGCTGCTGGCCGCCATCGACAAGGCGCTGGGCTGAGCATGGACGGCCCCTGGCTCTTTGAGCGCCTCAGCGCCCTGTCAAACGACAGCCTGCCCATGCACATGCCAGGCCACAAGCGCAGGGTCGATTTGGCGCCCTACTTGGCTGCCCTGAGCGCCGGGCTTGACATCACCGAGATCGAGGGCTTTGACAACCTGCATGACCCGCAGGGCCTGCTGCTGGAGCTATCACAGCGGGCGGCGGCGCTCTATGGCGCCCATGCCTCTTTCCCGCTGGTCAATGGCAGCACCGGGGGCATACTGGCCGGCGTCAGCGCGCTGAGCCAGATGGGGGACAAGGTGCTACTGCAGCGGGGCAGCCATCTGTCGGTCTACAACGCCATTGCCATCAGGGGCCTTAAGCCCGTCTATCTACATCAGCCTGTGTTGCCCGGCCCCGGCTGCCTGGGCAGCCTGCAGCCGGAGACGCTGGAGGCGGCGCTGCGCCAGCATCCGGATGCCCGGATGCTGATACTGACCTGCCCCAGCTACGAGGGCGTGCTCAGCGACCTGGACAGCCTGGTGGCCGCGGCGCACCGCGCCGGGCTCAAGGTATTGATCGATGCCGCGCATGGCGCCCATCTAGGGCTGAGCGCGGCTTTTCCATCCGGGGCGCTGTCCGGCGGCGCTGACATCGTGGTGCACAGCCTGCACAAGACGCTGCCCAGCCTGACGCAGACCGCTCTGGCCCATGCCAGGGACGAGGCGACAGCCCAGGCGCTGGGCGAGCAGCTGGATAATTATCAGACCACCAGCCCCTCCTACCTGCTGCTGGCCGCCATCGATGGCTGCCTGCGGCTGCTGGCGTCAAGGGGGCAGGCGCTGCTGCCGGCCTGGCGCCAGACGCTTGATCAATGCCGCGATCGCTGCGGCGCGCTGCGCCATCTCAGGCTTTATCAGGGCAAGGCGCCGATGGTCTGGGGCTTTGACCCATCCAAGCTGCTGATCGATTGCTCTGGCAGCAGCATCACCGGCACGGAGCTGATGCGCCGCTTGCGCGAGGCGTATGGCATTGAGCTGGAGACCGCCGGCCCCCGTCAGGCCCTGGCCATGACAGGCCTGCCCGATGGCCCGGCACAGCTTGACAGGCTGGCGGAAGCCTTGATCGGCATCGATGCGGGGCTGAGCGCGGGGGAGGGGCAGCCACCCCTCAGCCTGCAGGAGGCAGAAGTCCTGATGCCGCCCGGACGGGCCCTGAGCCTGCCCCATGAGCTGGTGCCTATCAAAAGTGCAGCGGGCCGTATCTGTGCCGAGCTGGTCAGCCTCTATCCGCCCGGCGTGCCCCTGTTGGTGCCGGGCGAGCAGATCAGCCAGGGCATGGCCGATCTGCTGGCGGGCCAGAGCGCGCTCTACTCGCGCAGCAAGCGCTCAGCGGATCACATCGCCGTTCTGTCATAGGAAAGATGGACATTCTGTTAAATCCCTGGGCGCAGGGCCCGATTCCTTGCGCTGGGCGGCTCTGCTGTGCGATAATACAGCATCAACCGATCTATTCGGAGTTGAGGAAGGTAAGCGAGATGTTCAAGAAATCACTGGCTCTGGCGCTGGCCCTGATGCTGGCGCTGGGCAGCTTTGCGGCGCTGGCGGAGGCGGCTGCCCCCGCCGCGGAGAATGACCCTGTGCTGGCCACCGTGGGCGAGCAGGCCATTCA
>CAKTTM010000232.1 GCA_934615145.1 uncultured Clostridia bacterium
GTATTTGACGAGCAGAACGCCCAGGCGGACATGGGCAACGCGGCGATCATCGCCAGCACCTTTGTGGACAATCAGTACGATCTGATCGTAGCGATCGCGACGCCTATGGCGGTGGTGGCCAACAACACCTCCGACGGCAAGATACCGGTGATCTACACGGCGGTGTCGGCCCCGATCGAGGCGGGGCTTGCCACGGCAGAGGGCCTGCGCGAGGGCAACACGACGGGCACCAGCGACGAGCTGCCGGTCAAGCAGCAGCTGCAGACCATCCGCGCGCTGCAGCCGGAGGCCAAGGTGATCGGCATCCTGTACACGCTGGGCGAGACCAACTCACAAGTGCAGCTGAAGCAGTATGAGGCGCTGGCGGGCGAGTATGGCTTCACGGTGGAGGCCAGCGGCATCAGCGCGGGGCCGGACATCGCGCTGGCGCTGCCGGGGCTGCTAAGCAAGGTGGACCTGGTGACGATGCTATTGGACAACACGGTGGTGCAGTATCTGGATACGGTGCTGGACGCGGCGGAGCCGCTGAAGGTGCCGGTGTATGGCAGCGAGATCGAGCAGGTCAAGCGCGGCTGTGTGGCGGCGGAGGGCCTGGACTACCTGGCGCTGGGGCGTCAGACGGGCGCGATGGCGGCCAGGGTGTTAAAGGGCGAGGACGCGAGTCAGATACCCTTTGAGCTGATCCAGGAGAGCGCGCTGTATTATAATGCCGAGGCGATTGAGAAGATGGGGCTGACGCTGCCGGAGGAATTGGCGGCAAGAGGCACAGAAGTCAACCAATGAGAAGGGACAAGGGATGAAATCCCTTGTCCGGGGCTTGGGGGCGGACAGCCCCCAAACCCCTGGGCCGCAGCCCAAAGACCCCAAAGCAAAGAGAGCGCAGTGATTCTTTGCGCTGGCAATACCCTTAGCTTCGATCCCCAACCAAACAAATCCCCCCACTCCCCCTACGGAGGAATACACACAAATTGTTCAGCGCTTTCATCGCAACACTCCCCAGCACTTTGGAACAGGGCCTGATCTACGCAGTGCTCGCCCTGGGCCTGATGGTGACCTACGCCATTCTCGACTTTCCCGACCTGACGGTCGACGGCAGCTTTCCTCTGGGCGGGGCAGTGTCCTCCAGCCTCCTCCTCTTGGGCTGGGGGCCACTGCCCGCCCTCTTGGCGGCCACGCTCTGCGGCGCGCTGGCGGGGCTGTGCACGGGGCTGATCCATGTCAAGCTCAAGGTACGCGCGCTGTTTTCGGGCATCATCATGATGACGGCGCTGTACTCGGTCAACCTGCGGATCACAGGCGGCCTGTCGCTGCTGTCGATACCGCGCAGTGCCACAACGCTGTTTCGCAACAACTCAGTGGCCAATCTACTGCCCGACAGCCTGCGCGTGCTGGTGATCATCGGCCTGATCGTGCTGCTGCTCAAGCTGCTGTTGGACGGCTTCCTGGCCACGCGCGCGGGCTATCTGCTGCGGGCCGCGGGCGACAATGAAACGGTGGTAACGAGCCTGGCGCGCGACAAGGGCAATGTCAAGATCGCGGGCCTGGTGCTGGCCAACGCGCTGGTGGCGCTCAGCGGGGCGATCCTCTGCCAGCAGCAGCGGATGTTTGAGGTCTCCATGGGCACGGGCGCCATGGTGCTGGGCCTGGCCAGTGTGATCATCGGGCTGAAGATATTCAGCCGGATGGAAAAGGTGAAGACCACCACGGCGGTGGTCGTGGGCGCCATTGTCTACAAGGTCTGCGTGGCATTCGCCATCGCGGGCGGGCTGTCGCCCATGGACATGAAGCTGGTGACGGCGGCGCTGTTCCTGGGCATACTGGCGGTGGGCAACAAGCCGCGCAAGGAGAAGGGCCATGCTTGAGCTAAAGCACATCAGAAAGGTATATAACCCAGGCTCGGTGCGGGAGCTGTGCCTGTTTGACGATTTTTCGCTGAATGTGGAGAAGGGCGAGTTCATCTCCATTGTGGGCTCCAACGGCTCGGGCAAGACCAGCCTGCTCAACATTCTCTGCGGCTCCATCCCGGTGGATGGCGGCCAGCTGGTGCTGGATGGCACGGACATCACGCGGCAAAAAGAGCATGTGCGGGCCAAGCGGATCGCGCGCATCTATCAGAACCCGGCGATGGGCACCTGCGCCAAGATGAGCATCCTGGAGAACATGGCGCTGGCGGACAGCAAGTACAAGCGCATGAACCTGCGGCTGGGCACGGACAAGAGTCAGATACCGCGCTATCGGCAGATGCTGGCGGAATTGGGGCTGGGGCTGGAAAACATGATGCAGGCCAGGGCGGGCAGCCTGTCGGGCGGACAGCGCCAGGCGCTGGCGCTGAGCATGAGCAGGCTCAACCCCATCGACTTCTTTATATTGGACGAACACACGGCGGCGCTGGATCCCAAGACGGCGGACATCATCATGGAACTGACCGACAAGATGGTCAAGGAAGGCCAGCTGACGGCCATCATGGTGACGCATAACCTGCGCTTTGCGCTGGACTATGGCGACAGACTGCTGATGATGCATCAGGGCCAGGCGGTGCTGGACAAGGCGGGCGAGGAGAAGCAAAACCTCAGGATGGACGAGATCCTGGGCATATTCAACGAGATCAGCATTGAGTGCGGAAACTAAAGCTGTTACAATCCCTGTCTAAGCAGCAGGGGGAGGCAGGCAGTTGATCAGGATCAGCAATATCAAGGTGAGACCAGAAGGCGGCGACGAGGCGGCGATCAGCCAGGCCCTGCGCCGCCTGAATCTGTCTGCCGATCAGGCCAGGGCGCGGATCGCCAGGAAAAGCGTGGACGCGCGCGACAAGGGCGACATCCGGCTGATCTACAGCGTGGATGTGTACGCGCCGGGCGACGAGGCGGCGCTGCTGGAAAGGCTCAAACCCAAAGACGCGCAGCTGCTGCCCGAGCCGGAGCGGCTCCTGATCCCGGCTGCCCGGAGCCAGACGCGCCCCGTGGTGGTGGGGCTGGGACCCTGCGGGCTGTTCGCGGCGCTCTACCTGGCCAGGGCGGGGCTTAAGCCCCTGGTGCTGGAGCGCGGGCAGGACACGGACAATCGCCTGCGGGCGGTCAGCCGCTTCTTTTCAGCGGCTGAGCTGAACCCGGACAGCAACATACAGTTTGGCGAGGGGGGTGCCGGCGCCTTCTCGGATGGCAAGCTGACCACCGGCATCAAGGATCCGCTGTGCCGCGAGGTGCTGCACACGCTGCATGACTTTGGGGCACCCGAGGCCATCC
>CAKTTM010000233.1 GCA_934615145.1 uncultured Clostridia bacterium
AGGGCGCGCGGTCGGGGCTATTGTAGGCGGCGTCAAAGCATGCTACACTGCCTGTGAGCACAAGGACGATGCATAATACAGTCTCAAATGGTGAGGAGGACATATGGCAGGCCAGCGGGCAGAGCGTGTATTGCAGATACTGCGCGACTATGTGGGGACGCCGACGCACACCACCACGGCGCTTGAAAACAACAACCGGAGCTTCTTTGAGGGTTACTTTGCCGCTCAGGACTATTTCAAGGCCCATCCTGATCACTGCGGCTTTTACCCCATCGCGCATGACGCGCTGGGCCGGCAGGTGCCCTGGGCGCTGCGCCGGGGCAGCGGGCAGGATACCATCGTGCTGATCCACCACAGCGACACGGTGGACACCGATGACTACGGCAGCCTCAAGCCCCTGGCCCATCAGCCCGATCAGCTGACGGCGCGCTATGCTGAGCTTGCGGCGGATCTGGACCCGGACAGCGCGCGCGACCTGGCGCAGGGCGGCTGGCTCTTTGGCCGGGGCGTGGCCGACATGAAGGGCGGCGCCGCCATCCACCTGGCGCTGTTTGAGGAATATTGCCGCGAAAATCACTTCTCCGGCAACCTGCTGCTGCTGGCGCTGCCTGATGAGGAAAACCTCTCAGCCGGCATGCGCAGCGCGGTGCATCTGCTCAAAAGTTTGCAGGAAAAGCACCAGCTCAACTACATCCTGATGCTCAATGTAGAGCCGCAGGAGCGGGATGAGGAGGATCTGCAGCGGCTCTATGACGGCTCGGTGGGCAAGCTGATGCCCATCTTCTATGTGCGAGGCAAGCTGGCCCATGTGGGGCAGGTGTTCAAGGGCTTGAACCCCATCCACCTGCTGTCTGAGATCGTGACGGCCACCGAGCTGCACCCTGACTTCATCGAGCATGTGGGCAACACCAAGACCCCGCCGCCCACCTGGCTGTTCTTCAAGGACCGCAAAGAGGTCTATGATGTCTCCCTGCCCTTGTCGGCCGCCGGCTACATGAGCCTGCTGACGCTGGATCGCCCGGCGATGGCCATCTTTGAGCAGCTGGAGGCGCTGTGCCGTCAGGCCTTTGAGCGGGTGCTGCAGCGCAGCCTGGCCAGCTACCGCCGCTACATGGGTGACGATCAGGCCAGCCTGCCCTGGCAGGTCAATGTGATGACCTATGCCCAGGTCTATCAGCAGGCGCTGCGCGACAGCGGCGAGGCGCTGATAAACAGCCTGGCTGACTATGAGCGCTCTGCCAAGGCCGCCATCGAAAAGGGCGAGCTGAGCCTGGCAGAGGCCGCCTTTGGCCGGATCGAGCAGACAGTGGCCCATCTGAGCGACACATCGCCCCTGGTGGTGCTGGCCATGTCGCCGCCCTACTACCCCCATGTGAACACGGCCATGCTGCCGGACAAGCAAGGCCCGGTGCAGGCGCTGATCGAGCATCTGACAGCTTTTGCCGATCAGTCGCTTGGCTGCCGGACGCATGTGCAAAACTACTACACCGGCATATCGGACTTGAGCTATGCGCTGTTTGAGTCAGACGAGCGCAACACCGCCTTCATCAAGGACAACATGCTGCTCTGGGGCGATGTCTATGAAATCCCCTTTGAGGAGATCAAATCGCTGTCCATTCCGGTGCTCAACATCGGACCCTGGGGCAAGGACTTCCACAAGCGCACAGAGCGGGTCAACCTGCGCGATCTGACCCAGCGCGTCCCCGCCTTGGTGGATGAGGCCATCCGCTACCTGCTGGGATAGCCCAAGCGAATCCACTAAAGTAGCAATGCCCCCGGCGCGATGTCCGGGGGCATTGTGGTTGATACGGTTAAGCGCCGCGCTGGAAGGGCATGCTCATGCAGCGGGGGCCGCCGCGGCCGCGGCCCAGCTCGGAGCCCGGTATCTCGATGGTCTGGATGCCGTGGTCGCGCAGGATGGCGTTGGTGACGGCGTTGCGGTCGTAGACCACCACGGTGCCGGGTGAGACGCACAGCGTGTTGCTGCCGTCGTTCCACTGCTCGCGCTGGGAGGCGATGCTGTCGCCCCCGCCGCAGCGTATCAGGGTGACGGGGCCGCGCATCATGCAGGCCTCCAGGATGCTCTCCAGCCGGCCCTGCATCTCGCGCACCTGCAGGCCGCCATTGGCGCCGGGGGTCAGCTGGTAGCAGCGCAGCACTGGCAGTATGGCCGGGTGCACGGTGAATATATTGTGATCCACCTGGGTGAACACCGTGTCCAGGTGCATGAAGGCGCGCATGCTGGGGATGTCCATCGCCAGCACCGCCTGGATGCCGCTGTGCTCATCGGCAAAGAGGCGCTGGGCCAGCAGCTCGATGCCCTCGGCGGAGGTGCGTTGGCTCAGCCCCACGCACAGCAGGCCCTGCCCCAGGTGCAGTATGTCGCCCCCCTCCAGGCTAAAGGGCAGCTGCGGATCGTAGTAGCGTGCGGTCTGGCCCGAAAACTCCGGGTGGTGGGCGAAGACATAGCGGCCGAAAATGCCCTCCCGCTGGCGGGCCGGGGCCTCCATGCGGCTGAAAGATACGCCGCTGCCGATGACACTGAAGGGATCGCGGGTAAAGTATAAGTTAGGGATAGGATCCATCACGAAGTTGATATCCCGCTGCATCGCCTGTACCAGGGGGTGGCGCCCCTGCAGCCGCAATTCCAGATCGCTGACACCACTCATGCACTTGCTGACCAATGAATGACAATCCGGTATATCCTTGAGCAGTTTGACAAGCTCTGTCCGATAATAGGCGGCCACTGGGCCTGCCTGCGCCACGAACTCCTCAATGAACTGATCCTGCAGCCCCTGATCCTGTGCCAGGGTCTGGGCCACCAGGTCCACCAGATAGATGACATCCGCGCCCTGCTGCCGCAGCGCCTGGGCGAAGGCGTCGTGCTCCCGCTGGGCGCCCGACAGATAGGGGATATCATCAAATAGCATGCGCTGCATGTGCCGGGGGGTGAGTTGTTCGAGCTCAGCTCCGGGGCGGTGCAGCATCACGCGCTTGAGGGGCCCGATCTCACTATGCACTGACAGACTCATCCATGTACCTCGTTTTGCGTATTTGCGTTTGCTGACACAGTATAGCATAGCAAGACGGGATTGCATAGCAAGGAATGTATATACAGATTCTCTTATACATTTGCAGGCAGGCCTGCCTCCCTCCTTCGCCATCGACATCCCTGCAAGGCTTCCGGGCTCTTGCCCAGGGATGAGCCATCGTTGATATGC
>CAKTTM010000234.1 GCA_934615145.1 uncultured Clostridia bacterium
CAGTAGGTCAGCCCTGTGTGCACTAGGCCCACCACCAGCATCAGCAGCCAGCCGCTGACGGGCAGACTGTGCAGGTGCAGGCCGCCTGTCAGCAGCTGATAGGGCAGCAGCACGGCGGTGGCCGCCAGCAGCTGCACCAGCGTGCGGTGCACGCCGTCCACGCCCTGTATGAACTTGTTGAGCATGATCACGCTGGCGTAGAGCACCGCTGCCGCCAGGCCCAGGCCCACGCCCAGCAGATGGCTTTGCCCCTCGCCGCCCTGCGGGTTGATGACCAGCAGCAGGCCAAAGGCCACAAGCACAAAGCAGAGCACCTGCCAGCGGCTCATGCGCTCCTTGAACAGCAGGGCACTGAGCACCGTCATGAGTACCGGGGCGAAGTAATAGCTCAGCGTCGCCACCGATATCGAGGTGTGGCGGTAGGCCTCAAAGAGCAGTCTCCAGTTGAATCCCATCGTGCCGCCGCTGAGCAGCAGCCACAGCAGCTTACCCTTGAGCTGGCGCCAGGGCAGGGGCCGGCGCTGCCAGCGCAGGTAGAGCGCGATCACCGCCGCGCCCAGCACCGCGCGGATCAGCGCGATCTCGCCAGAGGGCAGGGCGATGCCGCGCACAAAGATGCCCACGGTGCCAAAGACCACCATGGACACTGCGACCAGGCGCCGGGCGCTCAAGCGCTCGGCCGCCCCCTGAGCTGACAAATCAGTCCGCGGCAAGCGCCACGCTCTCTATCTCCACCAGGCCGCCCTTGGGCAGCGCCGCCACCTGCACGGTGCTGCGGGCGGGCACGCTCTCACCAAAGTAAGAGGCATAGATCTCATTGACGATGCCAAAGTCGGCCAGGTCTGTCATGAAGATGGTGGTCTTGATCACATCGCCGTAGTCAAGGCCCGCTTCCTTGAGGATGGCGCCCAGGTTCTTCATCGCCTGGTGGGTCTGCTGCTGGATGCCCTCCTGCAGCTGCCCGCTGGCCGGATCCAGGCCCAGCTGGCCGGAGGTATACACATAGTGCCCGGCGCGCACGCCCTGCACATAGGGGCCGATGGCGGCGGGTGCCTGTTTGGTGCTGATGCTCTTCTTTTTCATTTCCTTGTCTCCTTATCATCATGACTCTGTTGAGCCTGCCAGTCCCTTTTCAGCAGCGCCCAGCGCTGCATGTCCGCACGCCTGCCCTTAAGGTGCAGGCTGGCGCGCGCGATGCCCTCCGGGCCAAAGCCGGCCTTCTCCAGCACCCGGCCGGAGCCTGGGTTGAGCACATCGTGCTTGGCCTCCAGCCGCTGCAGCCCAAGGCTGTCAAAGGCATAGCCGCAGGCCGCCTGCAGCGCCTCGGTGGCCAGGCCATGCCCCCAGAGCCTGCGCGCGATGGAGTAGCCGATCTCGGCGCTCAAGTTCTCCGGGTCCAACCACTGAAAGCCCAGGGTGCCGATCATGCGCGCCTCGCTGATCAATTCGATGGCAAAGGTGGCCGGATAGCCTTGGCGGTTGCGGCTGATCATGCCCCGCAGCGAGGCCTTGCTGTCGCGCAGGCTCTGGTGCGGCTCCCACAGCACATAGCGGCTGACGGCCGGGTCCTGCGCGTAGGTGAACAGGTCGGCCGCGTCCGTCATGCGCGGCGGGCGCAGCAGCAGCCGCTGCGTCCTGATCGTGGGCAGCGCGCGGAAGGCCGCGCGAAATGGCCTCTCCTCGTCATCTGGCGCCTCCCACAGCGCCTGTAGCAGTCGCATGCCTTAGATAAGGGCGCTCAGCCGCAACCAGCTGCTCTCCCATTGGCTGCGGCGCAGCGCCGGCGGCACCAGCAGCCCCTCCCACAGCAGCCAGACCCCAAAGGCCAGCAGGAGCAGCAAAAACAGCAGCCACAGGATGTACAGCAAGCGATGTTGCCTTGGCATTGTCCCTCCTATCCGCGGGCGTCAGCGCAGGGGTAGCTGGCCGTGCGCCGGTAGGGCGGCAGGCCATCGCCATAGGGCAGCCGCGCCCGCTGGGCCAGTGCCTTATGCGCCATCAGCAGCCCCAGGCTGGTCTTGGCGTCGGGGAAGTCACCGTTCATGACCCCCATCACGGCCTCCTCCAGCGGCATCTTCTTCAACCGCAAGAATTCGTCCTCATCGCGGTGCACCTCGTGCTGGCTCAGCTCCGTGGCCAGGTAGATGGCAATCCGCTCGGTGCAAAAGCCGGGGGTGGTGATGACGTGGTTGAGCAGCTGCCAGTTGGCGGCTCGCAGCCCGGTCTCCTCTTCCAGCTCGCGCCGGCCGCAGCTGAGGAGGTCCTCGCCCGCGTAATCCAGCTTGCCCGCCGGTATCTCCCAGGTGAAGACATCATTGACCACGCGGTGCTGGCGCACCAGGGTGACATTGCCCTGCGCGTCGATGGGCACGATGGCAGCAGCCCCGTGATGCAGCACCGCCTCACGCTGGGCCTCACGCCCGTCGGGCAGGCGCACCCGCCAGGTCTCCACCTTGACGATACGGCCGTCAAAGACGGTCTTGGCATCGATGAATGTTTCGCGCAGCGCGTCATCCTGCATGCTCTCACCCCTTCAGGCTTTTTTTATATGGTTCGACGCCGCGGCCTCTGCTTCCTGCCAGGCGCAGAACCCTTGACGAATCTGCCGCGATTGCCTACATTGTCTTTGGATGTTTATGTCAAGGAGGCCATCATGGAGCATCAGGACCCCGCCCTCATGGAGAGGATCGCGGATCAACTCAGGGCCATGGGCCCTAATCTGTCACTGTCGGGCAATCAGGGCGGCTGGCTGCTGCCCGATCGCCGGGAGGTGGTGCGGCTCCTGCGCGATCTGCAGACACTGCTTTTCCCCCGCTTTTTCCCCCATCCCCGCGGCGACAAGCCCCAGGAGCTGCTGGCGGCGGTGCAGCGCCGCCTGATGGAGCAGGTGGCCCTGGCGCTGCCCTTTGACCGCGATCACGGCTGTGATGCCCACTGTGTGGGCGAGCGCTTTGTCGCCAGCCTGCCCGATATCAAGGCCCTGCTGATCAAGGACGCCGAGGCCATCTACTACGGCGATCCCGCGGCCAGGCATATTGAGGAGATCATGCTGTGCTATCCCGGCTTCTACGCCACGATGATCTACCGCCTGGCGCATGTGCTCTACGAGCTGCATGTGCCGCTGATCCCCCGCATGCTGACCGAGCAGGCGCACGAAAAGACAGGCATCGATATCCACGCCGGCGCCAGCATCGGCGAGTACTTCTGCATCGACC
>CAKTTM010000235.1 GCA_934615145.1 uncultured Clostridia bacterium
GCATTGGATGACAGGTGATGTCAGCCAGCAGTTCAATGGCCTTTTCCAGATCCTGATCGGTCACCTTGGCGTAGTAGCTGGTGCTCAGCTTGCTGGTGGCCGCGTTGACATAGCCGCCGATGGCATCCATGTCCTCCGCCAGCTGCCTGGCGCTGCGGTTGGCAGTGCGCTTGAAGGCCATGTGCTCCATCAGGTGCGAGAGACCATTCTCCTGCGGCAGCTCCAGGATGGAGCCAACCTTGACCCAGACGCCGATGGACACTGACCTCAGATAGGGCAGGCGCTCCATGATGACGCGCAGGCCGTTGGGCAGCGTGAAATGTTCTACCATGCATGCTCCTTATGCAAGGGGAACCTGTGCGCGCACAGGTTCCCCGATGATTTCTCTTGTCCTGCGGTCAGCGATCATTGCCCCCGCGGCCGTCACGGCGGGACGGGCGGCCATAACCGCCGCGGTTGCCCTCACCTGCCGGGCGCGGCGTGAAAGGCTTGCGCTCGTAGACGATGTCATTGCGGATCAGGTTGACGCGGCCCTGGGAGTCGATCTCTTGGACCTTAACTTCGACCTCGTCACCCACATTGAGCACATCCTCCACCTTCTCTACACGCTCATTGGCGAGCTTGGAGATGTGCAGCAGGCCGTCCTTGCCGGGCAGCAGCTCAATGAAGGCGCCCAGGTTACTCATGATGCGCACCACCTTGCCCTGGTAGACCTCGCCGGCCTCCACATCCTTGGCGATGCCCTCGATGATCTTGCGCGCCTTGGCGGCGGCCTCCTCATCCGGGGTGGCAATGGCGACGCGGCCGTCGTCCTCGATGTCGATCTTGACCCCGGTATCGGCGATGATCTTATTGATCATCTTGCCGCCAGGCCCGATGACTTCGCGGATCTTGTCGGGGTTGATCATGAAGGTAACGATCTTGGGCGCGTACTTGCTAAGGCTTGCGCGGGGTGCGGGCAGTGTGTCAAGCATGAGCTTGAGGATGTGCAGCCTGCCCACCAGCGCCTGGCTGAGCGCCTGGCGCAGGATGGCCTCGTCGATGCCCTTGATCTTGATGTCCATCTGAATGGCGGTGATGCCGTTCATGGTGCCGGCCACCTTGAAGTCCATGTCGCCCAGGAAGTCTTCCAGGCCCTGGATATCGGTCAGCACCGACACCTTGTCGGACTCATCGTCCTTGATCAGGCCCATGGCCACGCCGGCGACGGGCGCCTTGATTGGCACGCCCGCGTCCATCAGACTCAGCGTGCTGCCGCAGACCGAGGCCATGGAAGACGAGCCGTTGGAGCCCAGCACCTCGCTGACCAGGCGCAGCGCGTAGGGAAACTCCGCTTCGCTGGGGATCATGGGCTCCAGCGCGCGCTCTGCCAGGGCGCCGTGACCAATCTCGCGGCGGCCGGGGGCACGCATGCGGCCAGCCTCGCCGGTGGCGTAGGGCGGCATGTTGTAGTGGTGGATATAGCGCTTGGTCTCTTCAGGAGAGATGCCGTCAAGCATCTGCACCTCGCGCAGCGAGCCCAGCGTGGTCACCGTCAGCGCCTGTGTCTGGCCGCGGGTAAAGACAGCGCTGCCATGCGCGCGGGGCAGTATGCCCACTTCGTTCCAGATCTCGCGCACCTGGTCGTTGGCACGGCCATCAGGACGGATGCCCTGATCGAGTATCTTGCGGCGCATGACCTTCTTATTCAGCGAGTACAGCGCGTCGCCGACCTCACCCTGGCGGCCCTCAAACTGCTCGGCGAAGTGGGCCAGCACATCGGCCTTCACCTCATCCTCGCGCTGCTGGCGCACCTCGCGCACATCGGTGTCAAAGATCCACTCGACCTTGCTCAGCGCATAGTCCTTGACAGCGGCCTTGACATCCTCACCCGTGGTGAAGAGCTTGAACTCACGCTTGGGCTTGCCGATCTCGGCCACGATCTTCTCTTGGAAGGCCACCTGCTCCTTGATGTTCTCATGGGCAAACAGGATGCCCTGCAGCATCACATCCTCCGAGACCTCATTGGCGCCGGCTTCCACCATCATGATGGCGTCCTTGGTGCCAGAGACCGTCAGGTGCAGATCGCTGACAGCGCGCTCCTTCTCGGTGGGGTTGAGCACCAGCTTGCCGTTGACACGGCCGACCGTCACCGAGCCAGTGGGGCCAGCCCACGGAATCTCACTGATGCACAGCGCGATCGAAGAGCCGATCATCGCGGGGATATCCGGCGGGTTGTCGACATCCACCGACAGCACGGTGGCGACCACCTGCACATCATTGCGCATGCCCTTGTCAAACAGGGGGCGCAGCGGCCGGTCGATCAGACGGCAGGTCAGGATGGCTTTCTCCGTCGGGCGGGTCTCACGCTTGATAAAACCGCCGGGGATGCGGCCCACTGAATAGAGCTTCTCTTCAAAATCAACCGACAGCGGGAAGAAATCAGTGCCCTCCCGCACGGTCTCAGCATAAGTCACATTGACCATGACGGCAGTATCACCGTAGCGAACCAGCACTGAGCCAGCAGCCTGCTGCGCGTAACGGCCAAACTCAAAACTGAGCGGACGCCCCGCAAAATCCATTGTGTACTTCCTAGGTTCCATTCTCTTCTCCTTCTCCACTCACACCGGGCGCGCGCGCCTGCGCGCGTCCTCGATTTGACATAAAAAGGCCGGGCTTAGCTTGTCCCGACCCTTGATGGCTTACTTACGCAGGTTCAGCTGCTCGATGAGGCTGCGGTAGCGCTCAATGTTTGTCTTTTTCAGATAGTCCAGCAGCCCGCGGCGCTGGCCGACCATCAGCAGCAGGCCTCGGCGGCTGTGGTGGTCCTTCTTGTTGAGCTTGAGGTGCTCGTTGAGGTGATTGATGCGCTCGGTCAGGATCGCAACCTGCACCTCGGGTGAGCCGGTGTCGCCCTCATGGCGGGCATAGGTCTCGATGATCTGGGTCTTCAGGGTCTTATCCATGGTGTCCTCCTCCTGGGGCCTGGCGTCTCCCCACTTCGAATTGCCGTAAACACAGCAGGGCGTTGAGTCTCGCCCAACCGAGCAAACGGTTCATGAGCCACAAAAGGCATCTTACCACATCACGCGGCCCTTGTAAATGCCTTGACACTCATGCCTCTTCACCTAACTGTAGGAGTACCATACATATTGGACGGCTCCATGTTACAATTTCGGACAGTAAGCTAAGGAGAAACTCCACCGGAAATTGCCCGCTATCCGGATTGACAG
>CAKTTM010000236.1 GCA_934615145.1 uncultured Clostridia bacterium
TTCGGCGGCACACGATCGGCCGTGAATACGTCGCGATCTGCCTGGGGCACGTCGCGCCGCAGACCATCGAAACTCGTCTAGTCCGCGATCGAGGCGATGGGATTCGCGGCAGCATGCCCACCTCCACCACCGCGGCGGCGAAACTCAGGTTGTCGCTCAGGCTATCTGCAGGTTCGCCTGTCAGCGGATAGCTGTACAGCTGGCTCTGGTCGCCGTCGGGCGCCTTGGCGCGGATGCTCAGCGTCAGCAGCTCATCGCCGCCTGCCACTGCCTGGCTTTGCTGATACTTGCTCTCCACCTGGCCAAAGTCAAAGTCGCTGCCCTGGGGCACCAGCTCATAGAGCACCGTCACCCGGTGGCCGCTGCCCAGCTCGCCGCCGTCCTTGTTGTCGTCGGCGAAGTCCTCCGCCGCCATCACGCGGTTCTCATAGCCTATCAGGCGGTAGCCCTTGATCAGGGCGGGGTTGAAGTCGATTTGCAGCTTGACATCCTTGGCCACCGTCAGGAAGGTGGCTCCGATGTCGGTCACCAGGGCGCGGCGGGCCTCATGGATGGTGTCGATGTAGGCGTAGTTGCCGTCGCCCCGGTCGGCCAGGGCCTCCAGCTTGTTGTCCTTGTAGTTGCCGTCGCCAAAGCCCAGGACGCTAAGGAATATGCCGCCCTGTTTCTTCTCCTCCACCAGCCGGGCCAGGGATCCCTCATCACTGATGCCCACATTCAGGTCGCCATCGGTAGCCAGCAGCACGCGGTTGCTGCCGCCCTCTATAAAGTGCTTCTTCGCCAGCTCATAGGCGGTGGTGATGCCGGCAGCGCCCGCCGTCGAGCCGCCCGCGCTGAGGCTTTCGATGGCCTCCATGATGGCCACCTTGTCGCTGGCGCGCTTGCCATCCAGTACGACCTCGTCACGCGAGGCGTAGGTGACAATGGAGATGGTATCAGTCGGCGCCAGCTCGTCCAGCAGCATCAGGAAGGCGCGCTTGACCAGCGGCAGCTTCTGCGGGTCATCCATGCTGCCCGACACATCGATCAGGAAGACCAGGTTCTGCGCAGGGCGCTGGCTCTTCTCAATGGCCTTGGCCTGCAGGCCGATCAGCAGCAGCTGCGTCTTGTCATTCCAGGGCGTGTGGGCCAGCTCCATGGTCACACCAAAGGGCTCGCTTGCCTTGGGCTGCTGGTAGTCGTAGTGAAAGTAGTTGAGCATCTCCTCGATGCGCACGCTGTCCACCGGCACGGTGTCGCCGCGCAGTATCATGGCGCGCAACTGGGCGTAGCTGGCGGTGTCCACATCCGCCGCGAAGGTGGACAGCGGCGAGGTCAGCGTGGACACGAAGCGGTTTTCTGCAAAGGCATTGTACTCATTGGTGTGAAAGGGCGCGGCCTGGCGATAGGGCGCGCTATAGTTCATGGTACCTGGCATGGACATGGCCATGGCTGACTCCACCATGAATTTCTCCTCCCGGGGCACATAGGGCTTCGCCAGGTCGCTGAACAGCGCCTCCCTGGTCAGTCGGTCCAGCATGCCGCTGGCCAGCAGCCAATGCTGCCGCTGAAAGTCTGTCAGCGCCCGCTCAGTGTCCTGGCCAAAGCGGCCATCCACCTGGGCAGTAAAGTAGCCAAGTGCCTTCAGCCGCTCCTGCAGCTCGCGTACATCCTGTCCCTCATCACCCAACTTCAGCTCACGGCTCTGCGCCAGCGCGCCCAGGGGCAGCAGGCTCACCAGCATCATCAGCGCCAGGGCCATGCTCAGGATCGATATCAGGGGTTTCCTTGCTTGCATTGTCATGGTTTCACCCTCCTTGTACTCCCTATGACGGGAGCAGCGGATGAAAAGTTCCCACCAAAGAACGATTGGCCCTAATTCTCTGCCAACGCCTCCCGCAAGCTCATTGCCCGGTGGCCGTCCCTGCCCTCTACCGATTCCGCATACCACAGCGAGCAGAGCACCGCCTCCTCCACAGACTCCGCCACGGCGCGGAAGGCCAGGTCAATGGAGTGTTCATTGAGCTCCCTGATCTGCCGGAAGGGGTCTATGTCATCATGCTTGATGGTCTGCGCCGTGCTGAAGGCCAGCACCACCTCGCCGCTGCCGTGGCCTATGTTGGCGCCTGTGCGGCACAGGCCCGCCACCGCGCGATGGCACAGGCGCTTGAGCTGCGGGCTGCTCAGCGGCAAGTCAGTACCCAATATCACGATCACCGAGCCCTGCTCCGGGCTGTGCGCCGTCTGCGCCAGGCGCTCCCCCACCGGGTCGCCATCGATGCGCAGATCGCGCAGGTGTCCGTGATTGCTCAGCACCAGGGCGCCCAGGCAATAATCGGCTTGATCAATGCGAATCAGACGGGAGGCAGAGCCGATGCCGCCCTTGAGCCCGTGGCAGCGCATACCGCGCCCCGCCCCCACAGCACCCTGGGCAAAGTCCTGATCGGCCTTGTCGATGGCCTCCTGCACATGCTCTTGCCTCACATGCATGCCGCGTATGTCGTTCAGGTAGCCATCGTTGCACTCCATCACAATCGGATTGATGGTGCCCGTCTCCCGGCCGATATCTGGATTCTGCGCCAGCATGTGGCTGGCCAGCGCCGTCCAGGCGGTGCCGACAGACAGCGTGTTGGTCAGCACGATGGGCGTCTCCAACTGACCCAGCTCCTCAATCTGCATCAGCCCCAGCGACTTGCCAAAGCCATTGATCACATGGCAGGCGGCGGGCAGTTTGTCTCTAAAGCAATTGCCCGCCTGCGGCAGCAGGGCGGTCACCCCGGTCTGCACCGTCCCATCAGCCAAAGTAAAGTGCCCCACCATCACGCCCGGCACATCGCTGATCAGATTGCGCCGGCCCCTCGGCAGGTGCCCGATCCGGTAGGGAAAGTCATTCCTCTCGCCTTGCATCTTGCTCTCCTTGGCTTATATTCATGCCCCGATTGTAGACATTCCGAGAAAGCGCGTCAATGGATGGCTGATTACTGGCTGGCATCTGATGCCCAAAAAGCGCTTGTCCCCTCATGGCGAGGGGGCAAGCGCTTCTCTGGCTCCCCAGGCGGGACTCGAACCTGCAACAACCCGGTTAACAGCCGGGTGCTCTGCCATTGAGCTACTGAGGAATAGGTGGACTGTGGCGTTTGACTTCCACAGTCCGGTTTGGAATCCGGCGGCGACCTACTCTCCCGGGCAGTCTCCCGCCAAGTACCATCGGCGCTGAAGGGCTTAACTTCT
>CAKTTM010000237.1 GCA_934615145.1 uncultured Clostridia bacterium
GCTCTACACCGGCAGCGAGGACAACTCGGTGCTCCAGGCGCAGATCGCCACCCAGGCCATCGAGGCCCTGGGCATGAGCGTCAAAGAGGTCAAGATCAACAACTCTAACGATGTCCAGCAGGCGGCAAGCGCGCTGGCTGACGAGGTGGATGCCTTCTACCTGCCCACGGACAATGTGGTGGCCTCCGCCATGCCCATTGTGGCCGAGATCGCCATCGCCAAGAAGATCCCCGTCATCTGCGGCGAAGAGGGCATGGTCAATGCCGGCGGCGTGGCGACACGCGGCATCAACTACTACCTGCTGGGCCACCAGACCGGCCTGATGGCCATCGAGGTCATCAAGGGCGCCGATGTGGCCAGCATGCCCATCCAGGCGCAGACTCAGTTTGACTACGCCTTCAACCTGGAAAATGCGGCGGCCATTGGTCTGACGATCCCCCAGGATCTGCTGGATCTGGTCAAGAAGCCCTGACACGACTTTAGTACCCTGACTGCGCGGGCGAGGGCTTTAGCCCCGCCCGCGCCATTTGAGGAGCATCATGCAAGACATACTGCTGGGCGCGGTGTCCCTGGGCCTGCTGTGGGCGGTGATGACCATCGGCGTCTACATCACCTACGCCATCCTGGGCGTGGCCGACCTCACGGTGGAGGGCACCATCACGCTGGGCGCCGCCGTGTCGGCGCAGGTCATCTATCAGGGCGGCAGCCCCTACGCGGGCTTGCTGCTGTCGCTGTTTGCGGGCCTGCTGGCCGGGCTGTCGACGGGCATCCTGCACACCAAGCTCAAGATCCCCGCCCTGCTCAGCGGCATCCTGACGATGATCGCGCTGTACTCTGTCAACCTGCGGGTGATGGGCAAGGCCAACATATCGCTGCTGCGCATGAACACCATCTACAGCCCGCTGGCCGAGCTGTTTGACCTGAGCAAAACGCTGTCCATCATACTCTTTGGCACGCTGATGTGCGGCCTGATCATCGCGCTGTTGTATTGGTTCTTTGGCACTGAGATCGGCAGCGCCATCCGCGCCACAGGCAACAACCCCAACATGGTGCGTGCCCAGGGCATCCATACTGATACCACGATCATATTGGGCCTGATGCTCTCAAACGCCCTGGTGGGTGTCTCCGGCTCCATGATCGGCCAGGCGCAGAACTACGCCGATCTGCAGATGGGCACCGGCGCCATCGTCATCGGCCTGGCCTCGCTGATCATCGGTGAGGTGCTCTTTGGCAAGCGCAACTTCTTCATGCGGCTGCTGTCCATGGTGCTGGGCGCCATCAGCTACCGCATCATCATCGCGCTGGTCTTGAAGCTGGGCATGCCCTCGGACGACTTAAAACTCTTCACCGCGCTGACCGTCATCCTGGCGCTGTCGCTGCCGCGCTTCACCCAGATGTGGCAGACCATGAAGCGCTCGGCCAGGGGGGGCAGATAGATGCTCAAGGTGCAATCGATCACCAAGGTCTTCAACCACGGCACCGTCAATGAACGGGTGGCGCTGGAGAATGTCAGCCTGACGCTCAATACAGGCGACTTTGTCACCGTCATCGGCGGCAATGGCGCAGGCAAATCCACCCTGCTCAACTGCGTGGCGGGTGTCTACCCGCCTGACTCCGGCAGCATCTATGTCGGCGATGTCAATGTCAGCAAGCTGCCCGAGTACAAGCGCGCCAAGTATCTGGGCCGCGTCTTTCAAGACCCCATGATGGGCACGGCGGCGGACATGAACATCGAGGAAAACCTGGCCCTGGCCTATCGCCGCGGCAAGCCGCGCACGCTGCGCTGGGGCATCACCAGCCAGGAGCGTGAGCAGTATTATCACCTGCTCAAGACCCTGGAGCTGGGGCTGGAAGACAGGATGAGCAGCAAGGTGGGCCTGCTGTCCGGCGGGCAGCGCCAGGCGCTGACCCTGCTGATGGCCACCCTGCACAAGCCCCAGCTGCTGCTGCTGGACGAGCACTCGGCGGCGCTGGACCCAAAGACCGCCCGCAAGGTGCTGGAGCTCAGCGACCGCTTCATCAAGGAAGATGGTCTCACCACCATGATGGTCACCCACAACATGCGCGACGCCATCAAGTACGGCAACCGCCTGATCATGATGTCAGCGGGTGAAATCGCCATCGATGTCAGCGGCGAGGAAAAGCAGCGCCTGACGGTGGAGGACCTGCTGCGCATGTTTGAGCGCGTGCGCGGCGATGATGAGGAGATACCCGACCGGATGGTGCTGGGCTGATTGTAACGATTCGGTGACACAGGCCGCTCCCGCCTTGACGGCGTGGGCGGCTTTCACTATACTGGCATTCGATTGAAAGGAGTGCCTATGCGCCGCCACTTACTGCTCTTTGCGCTGATATGCAGCTTTATCCTTGGCTCTGCCAACGCTGCGACGGAGCCCCATATCATACAGTTCACCCATGGCGACCGCGAGCAAAAGCGCATCGCCGTCACCATCGACGACTGGTACGAGCCCGAGATGCTGCCCGACTTTCTGGATGTCGCGGCCGAGTACGGCGCCAAGCTGACGCTCTACCCCATCGGCATCAACATCAAGCCCGCCGACCGCGATGCCTGGCAGCGCGTCCTGGATGAAGGCCATGAGATCGGCAACCACTCCAACACCCACAAGAGCCTGGAAAAGGCCAGCCGGGACGCCATCCTCTCGCAGCTCAACAACATGGAAAAGCGCCTGGAGGCCGCCCTGGGCCATCGCCATGAGATGAACACCCTGCGCTATCCCTTTGGCGCGGGCCGCTTCAACGGCACGCGCGGCGCCTTCGCCAAGGCGGTGGCCGACGCCGGCTACCGCTACGCCGCGCTGTGGGATATCGACTCCACCAATGCCAAAGAGATACTGCGTAAGGTGGAAAACGGCAGCATCATCCTGCTGCACGGCCGCAAAAGGGATCTGCGAACACTGAAGGCCATCCTGCCCGAGCTGCAGAGCCGGGGCTATGAGATGGTGACGGTGTCCCAGCTGATGGGCATTGACATGCCGGAGCAAGAAGCGCCCGCCTTGGCGGCAGAGGCCCTCACGGTGCTGGAGCCCTCAAGCCCGCCCAATCCTTAGCCAGCTCACGAAAAGCAACAACTCACGGTCAAGCGCACCGTGAGTTCAGATCATCAACACATCCCCGGGAGGTTCGGAGGGCCGCAGCCCTCTGACCAACAATCCGCGTCGGCGGCGTGTACGGCGACGCGGCAAGCCT
>CAKTTM010000238.1 GCA_934615145.1 uncultured Clostridia bacterium
TCTAACCGATCCGAGCTCTTTCTCTTTCCTTTGCCCCCTCGCTAACCCTGATGTCCAATATGTATGGTACTCCTACAGCTCCTCTGATGACGCAGTCAAATCCAAGCTTGACGCGGCATTCCGCGCTGTGCTATCATTTTGACGATCAATAACAGCCTGCCAGCATGCCTGAGCCACCGGACGAAGGGCACTGTGCTATAATTATGTAGAAAGGTGCTTAATCGCTAAACCATGATGAATCAGACCATACAGCAGATGCTGCCGGAAATGGCGGCGATGTCTGACAATATCTTTGACCATCCGGAGCTTGGCTTCAAGGAGCACCACGCCTCCAAGCTCTTGATCGACTGGCTCAGGGCCCAGGGCTATGAGCTGACAGCGCCTGTCGGCGGCCTGGAGACCGCCTTCAAGGCCACCTGGCAGCAGGGCGAGGGCGGGCCGGTCATCGGCCTGTTATGCGAGTATGATGCCCTCCCCATGGGCCATGCCTGCGGGCATCACATGCAGGGCCCCATCATGCTGATGGTGGCGCAGGCACTGCGTCACAGCGGCATCACCGCCCCCTTCCAGATAGTGATCTATGGCACACCCGCCGAAGAAGGCCCGCAGGGCAAGCGCATCATGCTGGAGAATGGCTGCTTTAAGGAGCTGGATGTCGCCCTCATGACCCATGCGGCACCCAATACCACGGTGGACATCAAGTCACTGTCTGGCAGCGTCTTTGAAGTGGTCTTCAAGGGGGTTGCTACGCACGAGTCACTGGCGCCAGAGCACGGCCGCAGCGCGCTGGATGCCATGGTGCTGGCCTTCCAGGGCCTGGCCTTCCTGCGCACCCATGTCAAGGAAGATGTCAAGTTCTTCACCTCGGTGCAGGAGTGCTCCGGCACGCCGGAAAACAAGGACCCCACCATCGCCCGCGTCAAGGTAAGCCTGCGCACCTACGAGGTGGAGACCATACCGGAGCTGGAGTCGCGGCTCAAGCACGTATTGGAGGGCGCTGCCCTCATGACGGAAACGCAGGTGAGCATCGTCAAGACCTTGTCCATGGTGGGCAAGCTGCCCAGCCTGAGCCTCAATGAGATCATCATGTGCCATGCCAGGGCCATCGATGCCCCGCAGCTGCTTGACTACCGCACCCGCACCGGCGGCACCGACTTTGGCTATGTCTCGCAGATCGTTCCCTCCGCGGTGTCCCGCTTTGCCTTCGTGCCAGAAGGCAGCCCCTCGCACTCGCAGATCTTCCTGGACTACGGCAAGTCGTCAGAGGCACACCAGGGCATGGCGAGCTCTGCCCAGATACTCTACCTCACCGCGCGTGAGCTGATCGAGGATACGGCGGCCCTGGAGCGCGTCAAGGCCGAGTTCACCCAGCGCGCGCAGGAGCGGGACGCCAAGGCCCGCGTCTGACCAAAGGATACAATGCCAAGGCATTGATATAGGAGGTTGTACCATGAAAGGAAACCGGATGAGACTCGTTGCCTGGATGCTGCTGACCGTCATGGTGCTGGGCCTGATGCCCGTATTGGGTGCCAGCGCGCAGACATCCACCAAGGACACATTGATCATGGGCGTGGACCGTGAGCCGGTATCGCTCGACCCTGCCGATGTGCTGACCAATGTCAAGCAGATGATCGAAAACGGCATCTATGACACCCTGCTGACCTTTGACGCCGACATGACCATACAGCCCCGCCTGGCTGAAAGCTGGGAGAAAGTGGACGAGCTGACCTGGAAGTTCAACCTGCGCCAAGGCGTGAAGTTCCACAACGGCGATGAGCTGAAGGCCTCCGATGTGCTGTTCAGCTTCCGGCGCGCAGGTGAATCCGCCGTGGCGGCGCGCGCGGTGATGATGTTCGACCTGGCCGCCAGCGAGGCGCCGGATGACTATACCTTCATCCTCAAGACCAAGGAGCCCTATGCCTATACCGAGGCGCAGCTGTGCGACAGGATGCTCAGCGTGCTGAGCGAAGCCGCTGTTAGCGCAATGGGTCAGGACCATGCCCGCAACCCCGTGGGCACCGGCCCCTATGTCTTTGGCTCCTGGGTGGCTGGCGACAACATCACCATCCACCGCAATGATAACTACTGGGGCGAGAAGTCCATCCTCAAGACCCTAGTCTTCCGCATCATCACCGAAAGCGCCTCGCGCACCATCGATTTGGAGAGCGGCGGCCTGGATCTGACGCTGGCCCTGCCGCAAAACGACGCCGAGCGCATCGCCGCCAACCCCGACATGCAGCTGCTGGTGCACACCTATAACGCCGTGCGCTATATTGGCTTTAACTGCGCGCAGCCCAAGCTGCAGGACAAGCGCGTGCGCCAGGCGCTCAACTACGCCACCGACACCAAGACCATCCGTGCGGTCGTCTATGGCGAGAACACCTCTGGCGAGATGCTCAGCCCCGTGCCTGCCGAGCTGCCCGGCTTCAACCCCGATCTGGTGCAGTATGAGTACAATGTGGACAAGGCCAAGGCTCTGCTGAAAGAGGCAGGCGTGGAAAACCTGGAGCTTGAGTTCATGTACCTGGCCAACTCCGCCAACAACATGCTGGCCGCGATGCTCCAGCAGATGTGGGGAGAGGTCGGTGTGACCCTGGTGCTCAAGCCCACGGAGTCGGGCGCGCTGTCGACGGCGCTGAACAAGGGCGAGCACGAGATCTGCTCCGCCGGCACCACCAACGCGCTGGGCGAGGCGGGGGCTGGCCTGTACAACTTCTTCAACACCAAGACGCAGTTCACCAGCGGCAACCGCACCAACCTTTCGGTGCCCGAGATCGACGCGCTGCTGGACAAGATACAGGTAACCACCGACACCGCCGAGCGCGAGAAGATGGTCTACGACGCGCAGGTGCTCATCCACGAAGAGGCCCCGATGATCTACCTGTCCTATCAGTACGCCATCCTGGGCGCCAGCGCCAAGCTCAAGGGCCTGACGCTGACACCCACCTCCATGTACGACTTTACCAAGGTCTATTTCGAGTAAGCCAGCTGTCGCCGGAGGCTGCCAGGCCTGGCAGCCTCCGGCGCATCAAGCCTGCGAGGGGGAATCATTCTGACAAAGTATATCGCGCGCCGGCTGCTGATGATGATACCTGTTATGCTGGGTGTCATCATCATCGTATTCACCCTGATGTATATCACGCCGGGTGACCCGGTCGACTCCATCCTGGGCGACAGCGCCACGCCAGAGGCGGCGGCGCAG
>CAKTTM010000239.1 GCA_934615145.1 uncultured Clostridia bacterium
AGGGCGGCCTGCGCAATGTGGTGGTCTATGATGTGTCCAAGACCCATGTCTCCGAGCTGATCGCCGAGGCCTTCCGCGTCAGCCATATCGCGCTGGCCAGCGTCACCTACAACATGGGCATCTTCACCCCGATGCGGAACTTCCTGAACGATCTGGCCGACCATAATCTGCAGAATCGCCAGTACGCCTTGATCGAAAACGGCAGCTGGTCGCCCGCCGCCGGGCGGCAGATGGGGGAGATCCTCTCCGCCCTCCCCGGCATGGCGCAGCTGGGCCAGACGCTGACCATCCGCTCCACGCCCAATGCCGAGGACTATGACAAGCTGTCGGCCCTGGCAGATGATATTCTGGCCTCCTTTGGCAAGGCAGCGCAAGAAGCCGCCGCGCCCGCGGCAGAGGCGGTCAAGACCGCCTGGCGCTGCACGGTCTGTGGCTTTGTGGTGGAGATGGACGAGCTGCCCGACGACTACACCTGCCCAGTCTGCGGTGTGGGCAAGGACAAGTTCGAAAAGATCTGAGTTATCGTAAACGCTGTGAAACGCCCGGCAGAGAGCCGGGCGTTTCACCTTACAGGGTATACTAAGGACAAGGCTCAGCCCTCTTTGGGGTGATAATCCTTGAAGTCCGGGGCCTTGTCGCCCCTGATGGCCGCCAGCAGGCAATCCAGATAGAAGGACCAACCTGCTTCTATCCAGGGGTCATCAGCGGTGCCGGTCTTGGCCTGCCTCAGGCGGATCAGGCTGCCGCCGGGGATTTCATCCAGCGTCAGTGTCACTTCCCAGCCCAGCTGGAGCCGCAGCTCGCGCCCGGGGATCATGCTTAGCAGCCTGCCTTCGGCCTCCGGCTGGCCCTCCTCGTGCATGAGGCGGACAAAGAGCCTGTCGCCTTCCAGGCGGAAGGGGCCGTACCACAGGGCGGTGCGGGCGCTGTCGGTTAGCCAGTCCCAGGCCTGCATGGGGCCTAGCGGCAGCTGGCGCTGAATGGTGATCATGTCTTGCATGGTGACCTCCTGCGTGATTTTCAATCAGTATACCCTACCTACACAGCCTTGAAAGGATGAGCGCGATGGATCTGGTGCTGATACGCCACGGGCAGACCGAGTATGGCGCGGCGGATGAGCGCGCCTTCATCGGCCATGGCCGCGACCTGATGCCGCTGAGCGATCTGGGCGTGGCGCAGGCCGAGGCCGCCGCCCGCGCGCCGGAGCTTAAGGGCTGCCAGCTGATACTGGCCTCACCCTACACCAGGGCCATGCACACGGCGGCCATCATCTCGCGCATCAGCGGGCTCAAGATAAGGGTGGAGATCGACCTGCGCGAGTGGCAGCCTGACCGCAGCCACCTCTACGACAGCAGCGAGGACGCCTGGGCGCTGCGCGACGCCTTTGACGCGCACCGGGGCCAACACCCGCCCGGCCCACAGCCGCTGTGGGAGAGCACGGATGAGATGATCGCCCGCATCCGGCCGGTGCTGGATCGCTATCTGGCGCAGGGCTATCAGCGGCTGTGCCTGGTGGCGCACGGCATGGTGATCGGCCGGCTGACCGGGCTTGCCAAAGTGGATCACTGTAGGCCCTATGTGGTGCGCTACCGCGAGGGCTTCCAATGGCACGGCTGGGTGGGCTCCAGCGCGCTGGATCAGTTTGAGGATGAAAGGGGCTTGCGATAGATCAGCAGCAAGGTGGCAGCCCAGGCAAAGGCGCAGGCCGCCAGGATGAAGGCCAGATCGCGCAGCATGTCCCAGCTGACACCGCTCAGGCCCTTGATGGCCAGATGCGCCAGCACATAGCAGGCCGGCAGCGCGGTTAGGGCAGCCAGATGCCTGCGGGCCTTGGGCTTATTCTTGAGAAATAGGAGAGGCAGCGCCAGCAGCAAGGCCAGGGCGGCGGCGGTCATGAGATAGTAGTTCAGCACCAGGCGGGGCAGCACATAGAAGTCCAGGTCATCTGCCGCCTCGCCCAGCAGCAGGACGGCCCGCTCATTGGGATAGACATAGTAGACCACCGCTTCCTTGCCCTGGGGCAGGCGATAGAGCTCATAGCGCTCTCCGACCTCGTCTTTGACACTGTAGAAGGTGACATGCATCTGGACGCGGCCGCTGTCATCAGCGTCGGGGTAGAATGTGACATCAATGCCGGCCGGGCGCAGGCTGCCGATGGCCAGGCGGCCATCCGGCTCGTGCCACACCCGCACCAGCTCCTCATCATAGTGGGCGTATTCCCGCCTGGTCGCATGATAGCCCGCCACCGTGCCCAGCAGCAGCACCAGCGCCGCCACAAAGGCGGCGACTTTCAGCCGGCTCCTGCGCCATTTGCCGCGCATGGCCTTCAGCGGCAGGGCGGCCTGGGGCGCAGGTATCGCCTGCTTCAGCCCCTTCAGCGTCTGGGCGCAGGCCGGACAACCGGCCAGGTGCTCGTCCACCAGCTCGCGGCTGGGCGCGCTGCACAGATCCTCCGCGTACAGCGGCAGCAGGTCGCGTATCACATCACAATGGGTGCCCATCAGTCTTCCTCCTTGAGCGCGGCCATCAGCTGCTGGCGCGCGCGGTGATAGTTGACGCAGGCCCAATTGGCGCTGCGCTGGAAAAGCCGGCCTATCTGCTCAAAGCCCATGCCGCTCTGGCTGCGCAGCAGGAAAATCTGCCGCTGCGGCTCGCTGAGGGCCATGATCGCCCGCTGGGCTTGGTCGGCGCTCTCCTGCCTGAGCAGGGCGCTTTCCGGCGTGTCAGGGTCGGGCTGATCGGGCAGCTGATCCAGGCTGACCAGCCTGCCCTGGCGGCGCAGGTGATCGATGTAGCGGTGCTTGGCGATCTGGCACAGCCAGCTTTGCAGGCTGCTCTCGCCGCGAAAGCGGTCGATTGCGCGCATCGCGGCAAAGAAGGTGTCGCTGGTGATGTCATCGGCCAGCGCCGCGTCGCCGCCCGTCAGGCGCAGCGCGTAGCGGTAGACCGCCTCAAAGTAGGCACGGTAGACCTGCTCGATGACCCTCACCCCCTTCATATCATTGGACGCAGCAGGAGACAAAATCTTACACTCATACTGAACTCAGTCGTAAACGCTTTGATGAGCCGGTCTTTCTGCGCCTGCGCGTCGCCTCTTTCACTCAGCGTAGGCGCCGCTACGCTTCGTTCTTTCGGCTTAGCGCAGCCATCAAAAATCCTCGGCCCATCT
>CAKTTM010000240.1 GCA_934615145.1 uncultured Clostridia bacterium
TACCTGGATAGCCTGCCGGCTGAGGGTCCCAAACCCCGGCTGCTGCTGCACAGCTGCTGCGCGCCCTGCTCCACCGCGGTGGTGGAGCGCCTGGCGCAGAAGCTGGACATCACCCTGTTTTACTACAACCCCAACATCGACAGCGCCCAGGAGCATGAGCGCCGCGCCCAGGAGCTGCTGCGCCTGGCGCAGGCCCACGGCGAGGCGGTGATCATCCCCTACGCGCCGGAGCGCTTTTACGAGGCGGTGCGCGGGCTGGAGCAGGCACCCGAGGGCGGCGCGCGCTGCGAACGATGCTTCGCGCTGCGCCTGCGCGAGGCCGCGCGCTATGCCAGGGCCGAGGGCTTTGACCTGTTCACCACCACGCTGACCATCAGCCCGATGAAGAACGCCGCGCTGCTCAACCAATTGGGCGAGCAGATCGCGGCGGAAGAGGGCGCGCATTTCCTCAACAGCGATTTCAAAAAGCGCGGCGGCTACCTGCGCAGCACCCAGCTCAGCCGTGACATGGGGCTCTACCGGCAGGACTACTGCGGCTGCGTATTTTCCAGGCTTGAAAAAGAGCGCAGGCAAGGGGCCGCGCTCGAAAAGGATCGCCCGAAAGAGAATTATGCTGAATGAATGAGTAAACGCACAGATGGGCGAGGATTTTTGATGGCTGCGCTAAGCCGAAAGAGCGAGGCGTAGCGGCGCCTACGCTGAGTGAAAGAGGCGACGCGCAGGCGCAAAAAGACCGGCTCACCCGAGCGTTTACGATTGAGTTCAGTATTAGAAGCGGTTCTTGACCTTCTCGGCAAAGCCGATGAGCTGATGGATGTTCAGCTGCCGGCCGTCATCCAACCTGGCCATGCCGCTGAAGCGGCCAAAGACCTGATGCTGGTCGGTGGATACGATCAATGCCGAGGTATGGGCGGCGCGGTCAAGGATGGGCTCAAAGCGCAGGTCCAGCCTGCCCTGGTCATCACGGATGCGCCAGGGCTGCAGATAGTCCTCCCGCCCCTGACCGCCTGGGATGTCAAAGTGGACTTGGCCCAGCTTGTGCGCGATGCCCTCACAGAAGAGCATGTTCTCCGTGGCCTGGCTGGTGTCACCAAAGCCATAGCCCAGGTTGAGGCCAAAGCGCTGGCCCTGTACCACGCCGCTGGCCGAGGCCCAGTACCAGGTATTGCGCCAGGGCCAGACGCCCCTCCCCCAGTCCAGCACACCAAAGGCGCTGGCGGGTGAAAAAACATACTCCTGCTCGCCATAGATGCAGCGGCCTTCGGCGGGCATGCAGTTGATCCTATGATTATAGTAAAAGTGATGGGGCCTGCGGTGGAAGGGCGTGACGATGACCATGCTGTCGCCGGGCATCTGGTGCAGTATCAGATCAAACAGCAGCGGGCCACCCTGCATGTCGTAGACATGGCCGTAGAGGTGGCGCTGCTGTCCCTCCTGGCGAAAGGTCAGCTCATACTTCTTGCCAGCGGCGCGGATGACACCCTCGCGCGAGCTGTGGGGCAGTCCGCGCTTGCCCATGGGGAAGGCCACCAGGCGGGTGGCGGTCTGGTGGCTGGGCTTGTCAAAGTCCATCAGCGACACGCTGTCCAGGCCCAGGTAGCCGTTGTCCGAGACCGTCAGCGCCAGCGCCGCGTGGTCATTCATCACGCAGTAATAGTCCCAGGCCTTGACGCGGTACCGGGGCGCGCGGATGGCAGCCGGGTCATAGCGCTTGATGGGCTGGGTGGCCCAGCCCACCTCAATCAGCCTGCCATCGCCCGATAGCAGGTCCCCTGACTGCACCATACGATGCTGCGGCAGAGGGTGTGGCCTTACGTCATTTTTCATGCGCGTATCATAGCGCGAAAGGGGATGACTGTCAATATCCTGCGCTTTTCTTAAACAAAAGTGGGGATCACCTGGCCTTCGCCCGCCTTATGGCCGATTGAGGCTGACGGGCAGCCGGCCCTGCGCCTGGATCTCGCCGGCCAGCAGGCGGGTGAGGGTCTTCAGCACCGGTTCATTGTAGGCATAGGCTGCGATGCTGCTGACCTGCTGGGGGAGCCCCGCCAGGTCATAGGGATTGCGCAGCGCCACGCAGATGACAGGCGCCTGCTGCTGCGCCATCGCGCGCACCACCGCCAGCTGGCCCCGGCGCAGATGCCCGTTGTAGGTGCCGATCACCACGCAGCTATGGCCGTTTATCGCGGCCAGACCACTGACCTCCTCGGGCTTGGGATCCTCGCTCATCAGCAGGGCCCTGCCGCCAAAGCGCGCCTGCAGGGCGTCGGCAAAAGAGACTCGCCTCAGCATGGGGCTGGAGGCCTGGGTGGCCACAAAGGGCAGGCAGCCGATGAACAGCGGATTGTCCCCCAGCGGCGGCAACGCGCCAGTGGGCAGATGCACCGCGGTCAGAGACTGCTCGTACAGGCCGTCCTGTGTGGCCAGATGTGCTGGGCTGCCCACATCATCCAGCGGCGTAGGCCTGCTGAGCGCTGCCTTGTATCTGAGGATGCGCTGGGTGGACTGCTCAAAGTCTGCCCTGTCCAGCCGGCCATCGGCCAGCGCCTGGCAGAGTAGCTCAGCCGCCTCGCCCGCCAGCTCGCTGCTGTGGGAGACAAAGGCCAGGTCGACCCCGGCCTGCATCGCGGCCAGCACGCCGGGCAGGGTGCCATAGTGATCGCTGATGGCGCCCATCATCATGCAGTCAGACAGCACCAGGCCCTTAAAGCCCAGCCTGTCCCGCAGCAGGCCGGTCATCACGCGCCGCGACATCGTGGCGGGCAGGCCAACCGGCTCCAGCTGGGGAAAGAGGATATGCGAAGACATCACGCCCGGTATGCCGGCCGCTATGGCCGCCTCAAAGGGCTGAAGCTCGCAGTCCATCAGCTGATCAAGCGTTTTATCCACCCTGGGCAGGCCAATGTGGGAGTCCACCGCCGTGTCGCCATGCCCCGGAAAATGCTTGACACAGCACAGTAGCCCGGCATCCTGCAGGCCCCTGGCCATCCGCAGCGCGAAGCGGGCCACCTGCTGCGGTTTCTCGCCATAGCTGCGCACGCCGATGACCGGGTTGTCCGGGTTGCTGTTGACATCGACCACGGGCGCCAGGTTAAAGTTGATGCCCAGCTGGCGCAGCTCGCTCCCCGTCAGCTGGC
>CAKTTM010000241.1 GCA_934615145.1 uncultured Clostridia bacterium
CCTGCACGGCGCGGGCCATGCGGGTGAAGGCGACGGAGATGGCCTTGCTCTCATCCAGCATCCGGACGGCCGCGCCCACGAAGAATATCATGAAGATCAGGCGGCTTTGGTTGTTGAAGCCCTGCACGATGGCCTTGAAGATATCCCAGGGCGTCTGCCGCGCGGCAGGCACGGCATGGTAGCTGCCCGGCACCACCTCGGTGATGCCATTGGTGGTGACCCGGTCAAAGACACCGGCGGGCACGATCCAGGTCAGCGCCGCCGCCACGATGGCGATCAAAACCAGCAGCACATAGACATTGGGAAAGGCGATTCTCTTCTTGGCAGGCAACTGTGTCATGGTCTGTTCCCCCTATTGATGAAATATGGGTCTTAGTCCTCCGGCCGTATCATCATCTGCAGGATGTGATCGTCGGTATCCTTCATGCCCTCGCGGGCGATGGCGGCCACATTGGCGATGGTCTGGTCGATGTCGCGCCCGCCCAGGCCCTGGCCCGCGGGCAGCGCGCGGCCGCGCCGGGCCATCTCGATGGCCAGCATGGCGTTGTCAAGCGATACGGATATCTTGCTGGCGCAGCTGGCCTTGGCGCCGTCGCAGAGGATGCCGCCTGAGGTCAGCAGGGTGCCGGTGATGACCTGGCCGATGGCTTCCATGTTGAGATCCTGCAGCCAGGCAAGGCCGGCGCCTGCAGCGGCTGCCGCGCTGACCACGCCGCAGAAGGCGCTCATCAGGCCGATCTGGCGCTTGATATAGATGGCCAGCAGGTTTGAGATCACCAGGCCCCGGCGCAGTCTGTCGCGGGGCAGCGCATTGTCCTGCGCGTAGACGATCAGCGGCAGGGAGACCGTGATGCCCTGATTGCCCGAGCCTGAGTTGATGACCACAGGCTTGGCAGAGCCTGCCATGCGGGCGTCCGAGCCCGCCGCCGCGTAGGCGCGCAGGCGCATGCGCTTGTCGTCTGGAAAGCTCTCGAGCAAAGTGCGGCCCACCGCCGCGCCGTAGTCCTTGGACAGGCCTTCCTCTGCCATGCTCAGGTTGGTGTCGATCTGCTGATCCAGGCGCTGGGCCAGCTCGGGGTCCTGGTCAAAGTCAAGGCCCGTGGCATAATCAAAGATAGACGCCACGCTCATGCCCTCGGCCGAGGGCAGGGGCTTCCTGTTGGGCTGGGCCACCTCCAGCGGCAGGGGCTGGCCGTCTTTGACGAAGCTGACAAAGTTGGCATGGCCGCCAGAGATGGTGGCCTCGGCGCTGCTGCCAGCGGCGCTGGCCACGCAGCGGATGTAGAGATTGTCCACCCCCCGCGCGTGGTGGAGTGTCACCCGGCCCTCATCGATAAAGGCCTGGGCGCGGGCGATATTGTCCGCCGTGGCGCTGGCCAGCACCTCCAGGTCGCGGCTGGCGTCACCGGCGAAACAGCCGGCGCTGCCGGCGGCCGCGATGCCCGCCAGGCCGCCTGTGTTGGGCACGATGACCGACTTGGCGTTCTTGATCACATTGCCGCTGCAGTGCACTTCCAGCGCCTCGGGCGCCCTGCCCAGCAGCTGGCGCGCCATCGCGGCGCAAAGGGCTATGGCGATGGGCTCGGTGCAGCCCATGGCGGGGACCATTTCACTGAGCAGTATCTGCCTGTAGTCTGCCATCTATTGCTCCTTTGAGGCCGGGCCCTTGAGGGGCCACAGATAGACCGTCACCTGACGAAAACCCAGGCCCTCCACCAGCGCCCCGCCATAGACCTTGGCGCCGGCGGTGGCGACGGCCGCGTGCACATGGATGAACAGCTCATAGGGGTCATCCTTGTAGATGCGCCGCATGGTCTCATCCATCTCGCTCTTTGGGATGATCTCGCCTGAAAAGGCCAGTATCTCGGCCGGGCCCTTGACGGGCGTGCTGACGGGCTTGATGGGAAAGCTGTCGCCGTCGGGGGCATTGAACAGGAAATCACTGGCCGAGCCCACCGCGCCCGATACATAGGCCCGGTCGATGCCGTGCTTGAGGGCATATTCATTGAGCTTGGCGCGGATGTTTTCGCCTCTGGCGATGTCCACCCGCAGGAAGTCCGGGCTGTGCTCAGTCATCAGATCCGCTCACTTTCTTGACGGCCTGGGCCGCCGCGATCAGGATGGCGTCATAGACGGGCGCCACCGAGGGGGTGTAGACCAGGTCCAGGCGGTTGAGCTGATCGACCGTCATGCCGGTGGTGACAGCCGCCACCAGCACATTCATGCGGCCTGCGATGCTGTCGTCGCCCGAGCCCTGGGCGCCCAGCAGGCGGCCATCCGCGCTGTCAAAGACCAGCGTCAGCGTGGTGTGCCCGCCGCCGGGGTAATAGTTGGCGATGGAATCCTTCTGGATGCGCACGCTGTCGGCCGCGTAGCCGGCCTCCCTGGCCTGCTGCAGGTTCATGCCGCAGCCGGCGATGAACAGGTCAAAGACCTTGGTCACCTGCGAGCCGATGATGCCGGCAAAGCGCGCGTCGCCGCCTGCCAGGTTGGCCCCTGCCACGCGGCCCTGCTTGTTGGCGGTGGTGCCCAGGGGGATATGGACATCCTGCCCGGTGAGTTGATTGAAGTGCGTGGCGCAGTCGCCGCAGGCGTAGATATTGGGATCGCTGGTGCGCATGTGATCATCCACCTGGATGGCACCGCGGGGGCCGAGCTTTAGGCCAGCCTGGCGGGCCAGCTCACTGTTGGGCCGCACGCCGGCTGAGACGATCAGCATGTCACCCTGCAGCACTTGGCCGTCAGACAGGCGGCAGCCGGTGAAGCGGCCATCTTTGCTTAAGACCTCCTGGATGGAGAGGCCCACATGCAGGCCCACGCCCTCTTGCCTCAGCTTGTCGGCAATCTGCTCCGAATAAGCCTCCTCAAAGAAGGGCAGCAGGCGGGGCAGCATCTCCACCACCGTCACCTCCAGGCCCCGGCTGCGCAGGCCGTCGGCCACCTCCAGGCCGATCAGCCCACCGCCCAGTATGATGGCGCGCTGGCTGGTATGCGCCTTGGCCTTGATGGCGATGCCGTCTTCCACCGACTTGAGCACATAGACATGCTCTGACTCAATGCCAGGGATGGGCGGCAGCACGGCGCTGGAGCCTGTGGCCAGCACCAGCTTGTCGTAGTGCTCGTCCC
>CAKTTM010000242.1 GCA_934615145.1 uncultured Clostridia bacterium
GGAAACGGCTCTGCGCTTGCTGCATACGCTTTAATCAGCGGTTCCCTAAGTATCGCTGCCGGATAAGCCAAGCGCCCGCCATCCTACACAGGACAGCGGGCGCTTGGCTTTGGTTTTTGTTACGGTATGCTCTGCATCTGCATGACCAGCATCTCAAGCGTCCCTGCTGGCAGCATGCTGCCGCCCAGCATCTTGATCGCGCGCAGCGGCATGTCCTTAAACATCGCGGCCAGGGCCTCGGGGCTGAAGACGGCGGAGTCACCAGCGCCTGCCGGCAGGGCCTGCAGCGCCATGTTGATCAGCGGCTGCAATACTTGGGCGTACTTGGGCACTGCCAGCAGGTCGCCGATGGGGGTGTTGATATCGGGCACAAAGGGCAGCGGCTCGCCTGGCAGCACAGTCAGCTGGGCACTCAGGCGGATGTCGGCGCTGGAGGCGCCGATCAGCACGCGGTACTGCCCGCCGGGGCTGTGGAAGTCCTGGATGCTGTCCTCCCAGTAGCTAAAGTCTCGCGGTGACAATTCAAAGCTGAGCGTCTTGCTCTCGCCCGGCTTGAGCGCCAGCTTGTCAAAGCCGCGCAGTTCTTTCAGCGGCCGGGGGACGCCGTCCTGCGGGTTTTCCACATAGAGCTGTACGATCTCCTTGCCCTCACGCTGGCCCACATTCTTCACCGTCACCTGCACTGTCATGCCCTCGCCCTGGGGCAGGCTGTCCCGGCTGAGCCTCAGATCGCTGTACGCAAAGCTGGTATAGCTCAGCCCATGGCCAAAGGGATAGCTGACGGGCATCCGGCGCTTGTCATACCAGCGGTAGCCCACATAGATGTCTTCCCTATAGTGCACCTGGGTTTGATCGCCGGGGAAGTCCAGGTAGCTGGGGTTGTCCTCCAGGCGCAGGGGCCAGGTCTCGGCCAGCTTGCCCGAGGGGCTCACCGCGCCAAAGAGCAGATCCACCGCGGCGCCGCCCACCGCCTGGCCGCCCAGATAGCCAAGCAAGATGGCCTGCACCTTGTCCTTAAAGGGCAGCGCCACGGGTGCGCCCACATGCAGCACTACGGCCACCCGCTTGCAGGCGTCGCAGACGGCGTCCACCAGCTGCAGCTGATTGACCGGCAGGTCCATGTGGCTGCGATCCCAGCCCTCGGACTCATAGCGCTCCGGCAGCCCCAGGAAGAGCACGCAGACATCGCTGTCGCGGGCCAGCTTGACCGCTTCCGCCATCAGCGCGCTGTCCGCCTGATCGCTGCCGCTGTCAAAGCCGCGGGCGTAGCCCACCTGCTGCACACTGCGCGCCGCCTCCAGGGCGCCCAGCTCTCGCAAGGCATTGATGTGGCTGCTGCCGCCGCCCTGATAGCGCGGGCTCTGGGCAAACTCGCCGATGAAGGCCACCTTGCTCTCGCCGCCCAAGGGCAGCAGCTGCTGATCGTTCTTCAGCAGCACCATGGTCTCCCGGCTGATCCTACGCGCCAGGTGATGGTGCTGATCGGGGGTGTACTCCCTGGTCTGCGGCAGATCCTGGCTATAACGCTTGATCAGCCGCAGCACGCGGCCGGCCGCGGCGTCGATGATCTCCTCACTGACGCGGCCCTCCTGCACGGCCTTGAGCAGCTCTTCATCATGCGCCCTGGTCAGCGAGGGCATCTCGATGTCCATGCCGGCGGCCACGCCCGCCACATGCTCGTTGCAGGCGCCCCAGTCGGTGATCGTAGCGCCCTCATAGCCCCACTCATCGCGCAGCACAGTGCTCAGCAGCCAGGGATCCTCGCTGGCGTAGGTGCCATTGATGCGGTTGTAGGAGCACATCACGGTGCCGGGCTTGCCGTCCTTGACCGCGCGCTCAAAGCTGTTAAGGTATATCTCGCGCATCGCGCGCATGCTGACGATGGCATCGATGCTCATGCGCCTGGTCTCCTGGTTGTTGACGGCGTAGTGCTTGAGGCTGGCGCCCACGCCCCGGCTCTCGATGCCCTGTATCCAGCTGGCCGCCAGCTCGCCCGACAGCCTGGGATCCTCGCTGAAGTACTCAAAGTTGCGCCCGCACAGTGGGCTGCGCTTGATGTTGGCGCCCGGCCCCAGCACGACGGCGACCTCATGCTCCCTCGCCTCGTCGCCGATGGCCTCGCCCACCTGGTGCAGCAGGTCCCGGTCAAAGGAGCAGGCCGTGGCGCAGGCGGTGGGGAAGCAGGTGGCCGGCACGCTCTGGCTCAGCCCTAAATGGTCGCTGTCACCTACCTGCTTGCGCAGGCCATGCGGGCCGTCGGCGACAAAGAGGCTGGGCACCTTGAGGCGCTCCACCCCCTTGAGCCGCCAGAAGTCCTGTCCGGTCAGCAGGGAAACCTTCTCCTGCAGGGTCATGTCGCTGAGCAGTTGCTTGATATCCATCGCTTGCCGCCTTTCTGATGTCGTCCTGATAACCTCTCTATTAAAGTGTCTCCTTTAAGAAGTCCACAAACAGCCCGTGCAGCCGCTCGCTCCAGAAGCTGCCCTCGTGCGGCGCGCCGATGACCCGTATCAGCCGCGCGTCCACGCCGGCGTCGATCAGCGCGCGGAACATCCGCTCATTCTGGTCAAAGGGCACCAGCTCGTCGGCGTCACCTGCCGCAAGCAATATGGGCGGATAGCTTTGCCCCGGTTTGATCTCCCGGATGGGGCTCATGCCACGCAGCACCGCCTCCACCCGCTGCCCGCCCAGCAGGCCGGCGTAGATGGGGTTTTGCGCCATCTCATGCTCATGGCCTTGAAAGAGGAGGGGTAGCTCGGTCGGGCCAAAGCAGGCGATGACGCAGTTGACCGCGCTGGATTGATCCGAATATTCATCGGTCTCATAGCGGGGGTCATCAGCGGTCAGGCCGGCCAGCAGCGCCGCGTTACCGCCGGAGCTGGTGCCAAACAGGCAGACGCGCCCGCCGTCGATGCCAAAGTCAGCCGCCTTGGCGCGCAGGAAGCGGATGGCGGTCTTGACATCCTGCAGGTAGGCGGGAAAGGGATGGCCCTGCGTGCTGTCGCGGTGGCTGATGGTGGCCACCACGAAGCCCATCTGCGCGTAGCGGCTCAGCTGGGGCAGCTGAAAGTAGATGTTGGGGCTGGTCCAGGCGCTGCCCTGGACAAAGACGA
>CAKTTM010000243.1 GCA_934615145.1 uncultured Clostridia bacterium
ATGCTGATCACACTGCACAACGAGCTGCTCACCGTCCAGGTGGAGACACTGGGCGCGGAGCTGCAATCCCTGCTGGGCGCGGACGGCACCCAGTACCTCTGGCAGGGAGACCCTGCCTATTGGAAGAGCCGGGCCATCAACCTCTTCCCAATCGTGGGGCGCCTGTATGAGCAGCGCTATACTTGGGGTGGGCAAAGCTATCAGATAGGCCAGCACGGCTTTTTGCGACATAGCCAGACCACGCCCACACAGCTAAGTGACAGCGAGGCGCTGTTTGAGCTGCGAGACAATGAGCAGACCCGCAAGGAATATCCCTTCAGCTTTGTGGTGGGTGTGCATTACCGCCTGGCGGGGAACCGGCTGCACATCAGCTACAGGGTAAAGAACCTTGGTGAGCAGACAATGTACTTCGGCATCGGCGGGCACCCCGGCTTCAACATCCCGCTGGAAGAGGGCCTGCGCTTTGAGGATTATGAACTCTGCCTGGATGGCCAGGCCCAAAGGCTGCTGATGGGGGAAAACTACCTGATGAGCGGCGCGTCAGAGGCCTTCCCGCTGGAGGCGGGGTGCCTGCCGCTGCGCCATGAGCTCTTTGACCATGACGCCATCATCCTTGAGCGCTCCGGCGGGCATACCGCCACGCTGAAAAGTCCCAAGGGCCAGCGCAGCGTCACGCTGGGCCACCCGGACATGCCCTACCTGGGCATCTGGCACAGGCCCAATAGCCAGGCGCCCTATGTTTGCCTGGAGCCCTGGCTGAGCCTGCCCGGCAGGGAGGGCGTGGTGGAGGCGCTGGAAAGTCAGCCCGGCCTGATCGCCCTGGCGCCCGGCGCGGACTATGAGAATACCTGGTGGATAGGCTGCTCGTAGAGGGGTGAACTGGATCGTGCTCAGCCCTTGATGATGAGCTTGACAGGCGAGCATTTGCCGCCGTTGCACTTGCTCTCGGACACGCTGCAGGCGGCGACGCCCAGCCGGACATCCATCAGGGCCTTCAAGACCACGCGGTCGCCCGGCTTGGAGAGCGGCGTCTCCACCGATATGCTGCCATCCTCCTTAATGCGCGTGTACATGAACAGGTTGACCGGCGTGATGATGGGCCGGCGCTGGCCCAGGCTGTCATTGATGTTGTCCAGACAGTTGGGGTGTCCCTGGCCGTTGTGGTAGAAGAAATCGTACATCTCCGGGCGGCAGCAGGGATGCAGCAGGTCATGCTCACCCACATCATCGATAAGCAGCTCGAACATGGGACGGTATTGATTGGTGTAGATCAGGTCCCCCAGCAGCAGGCGCAGCGACTCATTGCAGTCGATGGTGACGCCAGTGGACAGAAATTCCTCCGGCTTGTCCAGCGCCTCGGCGAAAAAGTCGACCACCTGGCAGCCATCCAGGTCGATGACGGTGATCAGCTGATCCTTCAAGACCGGTATGGCGATCCCGCTGCGGGCGGCGATGATATGCTCCTGTTTCATCTCAACTCTCCCATCGATACCAAGTCTCTTGTTTGCCCAGGCCCTTGCCTGTTTTGATTGTCACCATACACTGTCTGACTGGGCGGCGCAAGAATAGACGACACAGCCCGACCGGCATGACGCCGATCGGGCTGTGTGGTGTTTGCGTTTCAGTTGCTGCTCTGCAGGGGGATGATGTCGGTGCCGCTGTAGAAGTCGGGGTCGTAGGGGGCGTCATGGGGCTCGCCGGGGCCGACAAAGCCGTCGGTCAGACCGTCAAACCAGCCATTGAGCACGCCCTGCCAGAACCAGGCCTCCTGCTCCTCGCTCATGCCCATCCAGGCATCATCGGCCATTGGGTCGCAGTTGGTGCAGTACTCGTCGCCCTCATATACAGTCAGTTCATCGCCGTACTCGTCGTAGGCGCCGGGGGCATCGGTCAGGGTTTCGTCATCAAAGTCTTCTTCCATGCCAGCCCAGGCAGCCAGCTGCTCATCGCTCATGGCCTCGCCTTCGTCGGCCATGGGGCCGCAGGTGGCGCAGTACTCGCCGTAGTTATCTTCGGTCAGCACGTTGCCGTACTCGTCGTAGGCGCCGGGGGCGCCGGTGGGTATTTCATCATCAAAGTCTTCGTCCATGCCGGCCCAGGCGGCCAGCTGCTCGTCGCTCATGGCCTCGCCCGTGGCCTCCTCGTCCTGTTCCGGGGCGAACTCGTCCCCTGCGTCTACCACCGGCGCCTCGATGTGGTCATAGACCAGGGGCGTCCAGGCCGGGCACCGCCACGCGGTTGTACTCAATCACCTGCGGGGCCTCGCTGAGCAGGCTGATGGTCAGCCGGTAGCTGCTCTGGTCGGCCAGGGTGACCAGCGTGACGGCGGAGGTACCAACGTCGCCGACGGTCAGGCCCAGAAACTTAGCCTCCTAGATGGCCTCCTTGCCCTGCAGCGAGCCCACATAGGCCTTCGAAAGCTCGATGTACTTGGCCTGCTCCTGATCGCTCAGCTGCGGCTGGCCCTGGTCGGCCACGGCCAGCGTGGTCTGTAGGTAGAGGAAGCGCGAGGCGCTCTCGATGGACCTCAAGTCTTGTGTCAGCACCAGGCTGATGACCTCACTCTGGCCATCGATCATGGGGGATTCCAGCGTGGCCAGGTAGGCTCCGTCGCCGGAGAGCCGCTCATCAGTCAGCTCCAGGGCGGCGCCGGCCTTGAGCGTCTTGGCCGCGGCCTGGCGGGCGGCCTGCTCGCCCTGTGCCCAGGGGAAGCTGGCGTCAATGATGGGGGTCACCGCGCTGTCGTGAATGGGCTTGTCGTAGGCGTTGAGCGCCATCAGCTCGCTGTCGGTGTGCGACCGGTAGGGGTAGAAGCTGAAGCCCTGCAAGCCGTCAAAGTACTTGCTGTCCAGGTGCACATAGCCATTGCCGTCGTCAGAAGGGCTTAGGGTAAAGGGCTGGTCGGCCTTCATGCCTTGGCGGCGCTGGAGCCTGGCCAGCAGCGGGCTGCGTTCATACTCGCCCTGGGTGGCGTAGCGGGTGGATTCCATGCCGCCGCCGCGCATGCAGTTGAGGTAGTTGAGCCCCTGGGGGTCAAACTGTTGCCCCAGCTGGTGGTAGGCGTCGATCAGCTGCAGCAGCTGCTCGTCACTGAGCATGGTACCC
>CAKTTM010000244.1 GCA_934615145.1 uncultured Clostridia bacterium
CGTCCTGGCAGCGCTGCCAGACTCACTTCTCACGAAATGTCCAGGATGCCTGCCCAAAAAGACTGAAGCCGGAGTTTCATGAATCGCTCAAGAGCCTATACAGCGCCGACGATTACAAAACAGCTGTGCTGATCAAGAATCATATTGTGGAGCGTTTTCTGAACAGTGCGCCCAAGGCCGTGAAAACGCTGGAAGAAGGCTTCGAAGACGTGCTGACGGTTCTGAGCCTTCCGCTCTCATTAAGGCGGCGGCTCAGAACCACCAACGGGCTTGAGCGCCTGAATGAGGAATTGAGGCGCCGGGAGCGGGTGATCAGGATATTCCCCAATGAGGAGTCCATCTGCCGGCTGATGGGTGCCCTGCTGATGGAAACCAATGAGGAGTGGCAGACCGGGCGGATATACCTCAACCTGGCGGAGTATCTGGCTCAGAAGGCCGATAAGGCTGACACCCCGAAGACACTCTCTGCAGCGTCGTGATGCCTGACAAATTTACACACAATTATGGACTTGACTCAGCTTTTGGTCACGCCCACATCGGTGCCCCAGTCGTCAAAGCTGAGGAAGACCACATTGGTAGCGCCCTTGACCTTGCCCATCTGGTCGATGCGGCTGCGCTCCTGGTGGCTAAAGCCGGGAAGCTGCTTGCTGGTGGATATGCCCGGGTTGCCGATGTAGCGGCTGCGGACTACCTCGATCAGCTCGCTTTCCGGCACGCCCAGCTGGCCGGGATGAATGACATTGTAGACCTCGGGCAGTATCTGCGCCTGGGGCAGCGGATAGGTGTACAGGTAGCTTTCATTGGTGGCCATCTGGTAGATGTCGGTGACGGCATAGACATTGCGGCTGCCCTCCAGCGCCTGGATGAGCCTGGGCAGCATGTCCTCCTGCTGGTAGAAGCCAAGGCGGAAGCCCAGCACCTTGCCGCGCTGGAAGCCCTCGGTGTTGGTCTTGTAGACAGCGGTGATGACCTCTTCAGGGGTGGCGGCGGCCCGGCTCTCCTCACGGGCAAAGCTCAGGTCCTGCGCCAGGGGCATCAGCTGCAGGGAGGACGCGGCCTCCAGCAGGCTCTCACCCACCGTACCGCCCGCCTGCAGCACCAGCCTGGGCGCCTCGCCCAGCAGCTCTGTCAGCGCCTGGCGCGTGTTGTACAGGGCGCCAGCGGCGCCAAAGTAGTCCTCGTCGCGCACGGCGGTGTGTAGCAGCTCCACCCGGTGGCCTGCCGCGTGGATGGCCTGGATGGCCTCCGCTGACTGCTGCAGGTTGTCAAGGCTGACAAAGAATGTGCCCTTGCCCTTGATAGCGGTCAGTGCGGCCAGCAGGCCCTCGACCTCGGCGGGCCTGCTGTAGTCGCCATAGAAGGCATAACCCACCGCGGGCTGCGTGGTGCGCAGCTCCTTGACAAGGGGGGCCAGCTTGCCGGCGTTTTGCTCTTTGAGCGCCACGGTCTGAGGCGCGAAGTTGGATTCGTCAATGGCCCGCATCAGCCAGCCGATCACCTGCAGCAGCCGCTCATCGGGCGTGCCCGCAGGCTCTGGCTCGGGCGCCACTTCCAGGTTGGACTCCAGGTCAATGGCCGGGCGATCGACCACCTCTTTGGGCTGGTACTCGCTGGGGTCCAGCGTGCCTGACAGCTTGACGGTGACGATGGCGCCGGCCGGCAGGCGGTTGACCCAGGCCAGGGCCTCATCATAGTGCTTGAAGCTATGGAAGGTCAGGTAGGCGGTGGGCTGCACCGCCTGGGCCAGGCCCGAGGCAGCGGCGGCCTTGAGCACATGGTCTGTATACTCCAGCGCGTTGCCCTTGAGCTGCGTGGGCGCCTGGCCCGCTGTCTGCTCGATGATCTTCTGCGCGGAGCTGAAGTCGCTGACCAGCTCCTCCGCGCTCAAGCTCTCCATGTGCGGGATGCCGCGCAGTGTATAGTTGCCCACCGGGTAGCCGGCCTGGGCGATGGCCTGGATGACATCGGGCGCCTCGGCCGCCTCGACCCCTGCGGGGAAGAAGCTGACGGGTATCTCATGCTGGCCCACGATGTCCAGGATTTTGAGCATGCTGCCCTTGTTCAGCAGCCCGTCAAAGGTGACGGCGGCCTTCTTTTTCAGCTCAGGCTCGCGGCTGAGCACCTGGGCAGGGGCAGTCTGGGGCAGGCTCTTCAGGTTGCGCGCGATCTGCGCACTGGCGTCATAGGCATTGGGCCTGGGGGTGGATGCCGGTGCCGGCACAGGCGTCTGCTCCGCCACCAGGGCGGGCGCCATGCTGGGCGTGTTTTCCGGCTGCGCCGCCAGGAAGACAGCATTGGGGAAGCGCTCGCGCAGCCAAGGCTGCGCCTGCCGGTACAGGCCCGGGCCATAGAGATAGCCAAGCCCCCCCAGTATCAGCAGCAGCGCGATAGGCCATAGCCTGAGCCTGCGCCTGGGCGAGGGCGCGGGTGCCGCGGCGGCGGCGCGGCCCCAGCCGCTGCCATCCGGATCATCCTGGGGCAGGCTGGGCGGCGCGACGGGGCGCACAGGGGGCGCTGCGACCGGCTGCGGGGAGATCTCGGGCTGCGCCGGGCGCTCAAAGCGCGGCGGCTCCGGCACTGGCGGCGGCACGGGTTTGGCCGCCTCCGGCAGGCCACCCAGCTGGGCCAGGTGATGTGCCAGGGCATCGGATAGCTGCCTGCCCTTGCCATCAGCCGCCAGGCGGGCGCTGAAGGCGGGCAGCTCGGCCGCGCGGGCCGCCACCTCGCCGGGCTTGGGCAGCCGCATAAAGCTGAGCATGGCAGGGTCGCTCATCACCTTGCGCTCCAGTTCCTCCTGGGGCAAGTGATAGACGGTCGCAATCACATTCAGGCGCAGCAGCTGCTTGAGCTCGCGCTTCTGGTCGGGCGTATAGGGCGCGCTGGGCATGGTCATCTGGCGCCAGGCTTTCCATGGGATCAGGCTGTCCAGCTCGCGCAGCAGCCTTGCCTGACTGGTCTGTTCCCATGCCGCGCTAGTCAGCTCCCATCCCTTCTTTGCTTTCATCAAGAAGATCCTCTCGGGTTGAAGCCCCCTGGGGCGGCGCACATCATCGAATAGTCAGGGGAATGCTTATAGTATACCCGGGACAAGCTGTCCTAGCC
>CAKTTM010000245.1 GCA_934615145.1 uncultured Clostridia bacterium
GCCTGTTTTTTTGTATCAAGGGCGCGCATCTGGATGCGCATGAAGTCGCGGCCCAGGCCATCGACAATGGGGCAGTGGCGCTGGTGGTGACGAGGCCGCTGGATTATTTGAGCGTGCCGCAAATACTCGTCAGCGATGACCGCGCCGCCATGGCGCTGATCGCCCGGGCCTTCTATGGTGCCCCTGACAAGGGGCTGCGTATGATAGGTATCACTGGCACCAAGGGCAAGACCACCACCAGCTACTTTGTCAAAGCCATCATGGAGCAGGCCGGATTTCACTGTGGCCTGATCGGCACCACCGGCAACATGATTGGCTCCCGCTGGCTCAAGAGCAGCCTGACCACGCCCGACCCGATCGAGCTGCACCGCACCCTGCGGGAGATGGCAGACGCGGGCGTGCAGGTGGTCTGCATGGAGGTCTCTGCCCATGCCCTTGATATGCATCGGCTGGAAGGCATTCAGTTTGAGGCTGGCGCCTATCTCAACCTGTCACAGGATCATCTGGATTACTTTGGCAGCATGGACAGCTATTTTGAGACAAAGAAGTCCTTTTTCACCGGTGGCGCGGTCAGGAATGCCGCGCTCAATGCCGATGACGACCATACGGCGCGGATCATCCCTGACCTGAGCATCCCACACAGCAGCTTTGGCATCTGCACCAACGCGGATATCTTTGCCCGCGATATCGAGATACACGAGAATGGTGTGGACTTCATGCTCTCACTCTGGAATGAGATCGCTTATCCGGTGCATCTGCAGATGATGGGCATGTTTAATGTCTATAATGCCCTGGCCGCCGTCGCACTGGCGCTGATCATGGGGGTGGAGCCGCAGACCATCTGCCGCGCTCTGGAAGGCGTGCGCAGCGTGCCCGGCCGGGCGGAGGTGCTGGATACCCACACCAATTATAAGGTGATACTGGACTATTCGCATTCCCCGGACGCCATGCAGAATATATTGACCACGGCGCGTGAATTCACCAGGCGGCGCATCATCATCGTCTTTGGCTGCGGCGGCGACCGCGACCATGGCAAGCGCCCCAGGATGGGCGAGATCGCAGGGCGCCTGGCCGACTATACCATCTTGACCAGCGATAATCCCCGTACCGAGGATCCCATGAGCATCCTGACGATGGTGGAGCAGGGGATGAAGCAGACCAGCGGCAGCTATCAGGTGATCGAGAACCGGCGTGAGGCCATCGACGCCGCGCTGCGCATGGCGCAGGAAGGCGATGTGGTTATCCTGGCTGGCAAGGGACACGAAACCTACCAGGAGATCAATGGTGTCAAGCGCCCCTTTGATGAAAAGCTGATCGTGCGCGAGCTGCTCAGCCAGCAGGAGGCCAGGGGATGAGCTACGCTTTGGCGGCGCTGCTGGCGCTGGTGATCGTTCTGGCGCTGATGCCGCGGCTCATTGAATACTTAAAGCAGCTTAAGTTTGGACAGACCATCTACGATCTGGGGCCCCAGGCCCATCTGAGCAAGCAGGGCACGCCCAACATGGGCGGCATACTGATCGCGGCGGCTGCCGTCATAGCGGGCATCGTCTCGGCGCTGTGGCAAGGCGCGCTGCCGCAGCTGATCCCCATGCTGCTGGCCTCGCTTGGGGCCTTGGCCATCGGCTTTGCCGACGACTATACCAAGGATGTCAAGAAGCACCATGAGGGCCTGAAGCCGCGCGAGAAGATCATCGGCCAGGTGGTGCTGGGGCTCATCTACTCGGTCTTCTGCTATGTGCGCCTGGGCGGTGCTGTGCACCTGCCCTTCACCAGCGCTCAGTGGGACTTGGGCATATTCTATGTACCCGTCATGACGGTGCTGATCATCTTCATGACCAACAGCGCCAATCTGCAGGATGGTGTCGATGGCATCATGGGCTCAGTCAGCCTGCTGGGCGGCCTGGCCTTTGGTGCCATCGCGCTGCTGGGCCTGGAGGCCTATGGCGCAGAAGGCAGGGCGGCAGCCGGGCTGTGCTTTGCCCTGGCGGGCGCCTGCCTGGGCTTTTTGAAGTATAACCGTCACCCGGCCCGCATCATCATGGGCGACACTGGCTCCATGTTCATCGGAGGTCTGCTGACCGCAGTCGCCATGCAGCTCAAACTGCAGTGGTGGCTGGTGCCCATCTGCTTTACTATGATCATGTCAAGCCTATCCGTTATCATACAGCGCATCTACTTCAAGGCCACCAAGGGCAAGCGCATCTTCCGCATGTCACCGCTGCATCATCACTTTGAGCTGGGTGGCATGAGTGAGAATCGCGTGGTGGGCATGTACGCGCTGGTGACGCTCGGGCTCTCCTTGATTGCCATTCTGGCCGCGCTCAACATTCATTAGGAGATAAAGCGATGAGCATGCAGTCCCAGACAAAGGAGATCCTCAAGTCGCTTGATGGCATGTCCTGGCTTGGGCGGCGTGTGCTCATTGAAGGCCTGGCGCGCAGCGGCATTGCCGCTGCACAGCTGCTGCTGGCAGCAGGTGCCAGGCCCATTTTGCATGACCTGAAGGCAAGAGAAGAACTTGCGCCCGAGATCGACGATCTGCTGGCCCAGGGCTGTGAGCTGCATTTACAGACGGACCCAGTAAAGCTGTTGGATCATATCGACCTGCTGGTGATTAGCCCTGGCGTACCCATGGATGTGCCCCTGGTGCAGGAGGCGCAGCGGCGGGGTATCCCCTGGATGGGCGAAATGGAGCTGGGCTCCCGCTTCGCGCGGGGCAGCCTCTTTGCATTGACGGGCACAAATGGAAAAACGACCACGGTCTCTTTGTTGGGCGACATCCTCCGAAAGGCAGGCCGCATCGCCCATGTTTGTGGCAATGTGGGCTATCCATTGTCGGCAGCGGCGCTGCTGAGCAGGCCGGAGGATGTCCTGGTGGCTGAGGTCTCCAGTTTCCAGCTCGAAAGTGTGAGTACGCTGCACCCCGAGATTGCCGCGGTCCTCAACATCACCGCGGACCACCTCAACCGCCATGGCAACATGGCGCAATACAAGGCGCTCAAGTCACGCATTTTCGAAAACCAGACTGAAGTCGATTTCGCGATCCTAAACCACGACGATCCATCCTTGCGCTCAATGGCTGAAGGCCTTAAAGC
>CAKTTM010000246.1 GCA_934615145.1 uncultured Clostridia bacterium
GGAAAGGGCAGCCTGTCATCCTCAGCCACAGCTTCCACCCTGATGCCCAGTGGGCTCAGGCGCTGCCGACACAGCGCCAGGTTGGGCGGCCAGCCCTCGGTGACACTTGTCAGCCGCGGGGGATGACCCAGCGACAGCAGAAACTCCCCGCCGCCTGTGCCCATGTCCAGCAGCCGGTGATGCGGCTGCAGCTGGGAGGCCACGACCTGGCCATAGTCCCAGGGCAGGGGGTCGCCCTGCACCCGGCCCTCCAGACGCGAAAAATCCCAGCCCTCAAAGGCGGCCTGTTCCTCCAAGAGCCATGCTTTCCGCAGCCTGAGCTCATCCATGCCCCTCACACCTCCCGATGGGGCGATTGTAAGGCAGACGATGGCCTGTGTAAAGTGAGTAGAAGATCAGCAAAAGCTGTGTAAAATCGCTGCAATCGCTCTTGCGCCGCTTGCCTCAGTATGCTATAATTCAGCGGATAACGCACGCGGGTGGATCGGCTGCTTGTGCCTTCGGGCGGTCAGCCAGGGAAGAAGTCCGCGGAGGAAAAAACAAGGAGGAATCAACCACATGGCAGTTATCTCCATGAAGCACCTGCTGGAAGCAGGCGTCCACTTCGGCCACCAGACCAGGCGCTGGAACCCCAAAATGGCCCCCTACATCTTTACCGAGCGCAACGGCATCTACATCATCGACCTGCAGAAGACCGTGCGCAAGATGGACGAGGCCTATATGTTTGTCCGCAACCTGGCCATGGAGGGCAAGACCCTGCTGTTCGTCGGCACCAAGAAGCAGGCGCAGGAGAGCATCCAGCAGGAAGCTCAGCGCTGCAACATGTTCTATGTCAACAACCGTTGGCTGGGCGGCATGCTCACCAACTTCCGCACCATCCGCACCCGTGTGGATCGCCTCAACGAGATCGACAAGATGGAGGCCAATGGCCAGTTTGAAGTGCTGCCCAAGAAGGAAGTCATCAAGCTGGAGCACGAGCGCCAGAAGCTGGAGAGCAACCTGGGCGGCATCCGCAACATGAAGAACCTGCCTGGCGCGGTCTTTGTGGTGGATCCCAAGAAGGAGCACATCGCGGTGCTGGAGGCCAGGGCCCTTGGCATTCCGATCGTCGCCATCGTGGATACCAACTGTGATCCCGACGAGATTGACTATGTCATCCCCGGCAACGACGACGCCATCCGCGCCGTCAAGCTGATTGCCGGCAAGCTGGCCGATGCGGTGCTTGAAGGCAAGCAGGGCGAGCAGGCCGAGGTGGAGCATGTTGACGAAGACGGCGAGGAAGAGGCTGCCCAGGCCTGAGCCCGCGTGAAAGCATAAGGAGGAAAACCGATTATGGAAGTTACCACCGCAATGGTCAAGGAGCTGCGCGAGCGCACCCAGGCCGGCATGATGGATTGCAAGAAGGCCCTGATCGCCGTCAATGGCGACATGGATAAGGCCATAGAGTATCTGCGCGAGAAGGGCCTGTCCCAGGCCGCCAAGAAGGCCGGGCGCGTCGCCTCCGAGGGCATGGTGGACAGCTATATCCACATGGGCGGCAAGATCGGCGTGCTGGTCGAGGTCAACTGTGAGACCGACTTCGTTGCTAAGACCGATACCTTCAAGGCCCTGGTGCACGATATCGCCCTGCAGATTGCGGCGGCCAACCCGCTGTTCATCTCCAAGGAAGAAGTGCCCCAGGACAACCTGGACAAGGAGCGCGAGATACTGCGCGCCCAGGCACTCAACGAGGGCAAGCCCGAGAAGATCGTCGAGCGCATGGTCGAAGGCCGCATCGAGAAGTATTATAAGGAAGTCTGTCTGCTGGAGCAGGCCTTTGTCAAGAACCCGGACATCAATGTCCAGGCCCTTGTCAACGAGGCCACGCTGGCCAGCGGCGAAAAGATCGCTGTGCGCCGCTTTGTGCGCTATGAGCTGGGCGAGGGCATCGAGAAGAAGGTGTCCGACCTGGCCAGCGAGATCGACGCCATGACCAAGAAGGCCTGACGCTGCCCCGCGTGTGGATTCACGCTGAGCGGGCATTGGCCTGAGTGCAAGGCTCCACACATGTACACGCATGCTGTGGGGCCTTGCTTCGTATAGAGACTGACCATGCACAAAGGAGCAAGCAATGAACAAGGCATACAAGCGCATCCTGCTGAAGCTCTCCGGTGAGGCCCTGGGCAAGGACGGCTGGCTTTTCGACTTTGACAAGATCAATGAGGTGGCTGGTGTCCTGCGCCAGGTGGCGCAAAGCGGCATCGAGCTGGGCGTGGTTATCGGCGGGGGCAACCTGTGGCGCGGCCGCCAGGCCAGCGGCATGAACGCCGTGGCCGCCGACCAGATGGGCATGCTGGGCACCATCATGAACTGCCTGTGCATGCAGGATGCCCTGCAGCGCCAGGGCGCCAAGGCCCGGCTGATGAGCGCCATCGACATGCCCCGCGTGGCGGAGGCCTATCGCGCGAATCTTGCGATGGAGTACATGACCAAGGGCGACATCGTGCTCTTTGGCGGTGGCCTGGGCAACCCCTTTTTCACCACCGACTCCGCCGTGGCGCTGCGCGCCTGCGAGGTGGAGGCGGACGCCATCCAGCTGGCCAAGAACATCGATGGCGTCTATACCGATGATCCCCGCCGCAACCCCGAGGCCAAGCTGATCAAGGAGTTGAGCTATGATGAGGCCATCAACCGCCAGCTGGGCGTGATGGATCTGTCAGCGCTGCTGCTTTGCCGCGATCAGCGGTTGCCCTTCATCCGGGTGTTTGGCCTGGATGAGCCGCAAAACATACTCAAGGTGCTGCAGGGTGACGACATGGGCACGCTGCTGCACCCCTGAAGGCGGACGATGAGGAGCCTGCGCCGCCTGATCTGGTATCTAGCCACCCGCTTGCTGGTGCTGGCCAGCATCCTGGGCATGATGACCGTGGCATTCTACTTTTCCATGAATGCCGCCAATATCTATATTATCCTAAAGGACGGCATGGCGCAGCGCGCGCAGACCGTCATGATGGGGGAGGAGCCCGGCCAACTGCAGAAGTACTTTGCCAAGGCCTATATCGACCGCGACAATGTGCTGACCAGCAGCAAGACGGGCACCAACC
>CAKTTM010000247.1 GCA_934615145.1 uncultured Clostridia bacterium
AAGAAAGGAGTACCCATGAGCATTCAAGAGCGTTCTGACAAATTCGTTCAGGTCATGGCGGATTTTGTCGGCTTCGTCGGCAAGGTTCTGCCCGACGATGTGATGGACAAACTCGTCCAGATCCGTGGCCAGGAAAAGGGTGAGCTGCAGACCCTGGTCTATGACACCATGTTTGAGAACCAGCAGCTGGCCGCCGACCTCAACCGCGCGTCCTGCCAGGACACCGGGGTCATACAGTTTCTGATCAGCTGCGGAGAGAACTTTCCCCTGATGGGCAAGCTGCCCGCGATGCTGAAGGAAGCCGTCGTTCGCGCAACCAAAGAGATGCCCCTGCGCCACAACAGCGTGGAGACCTTTGATGAGTACAACACAGGCCTCAATGTGGGCAAGGGTACCCCCAGCATCTTCTGGGACATCGTCGAAGGCAGAGACGATGTGGAGATCTACACCTACATGGCAGGTGGCGGCTGCTCACTGCCCGGCAGGGCCAAGGTGCTGATGCCCGGTGAGGGCTATGAGGCCGCGGCGCAGTTCGTGCTGGATACCATGACCAGCTATGGCCTCAACGCCTGCCCGCCGCTGCTGGTCGGTATCGGCATCGCGACCTCTGTGGAGACAGCGGCCCTGCTGTCCAAGAAGGCGCTGATGCGCCCGGTGGGAAGCCGGAGCGAGAATGAGAACGCGCACAAGATGGAAGTGCTAATGGAAGAGGCGATCAACAACATCGGCATCGGCCCGCAGGGCTTTGGCGGCGAGGTGTCGGTGATGGGCGTCAATATCGAGCACACCGCCCGGCATCCCTCCACCATTGGCGTCGCGGTCAATGTGGGCTGCTGGTCGCATCGCAGGGGGCTGATCCGCTTTGACAAGGACATGAACTACGAGGTGCTCTCGCACAAAGAGGTGACATTATGAAGACTTGGAGGCTGACAACCCCCGTATCCGCGCAGGACATTGAGGATATCCGGGTAGGTGATGTGGTCTATCTGACAGGCCGTGTGGTGACCTGCCGTGACATCGCCCACCGGCGCCTGGTGGAGTATGGTCAGGAGTTGCCGGTGGATGTCAAGGACAAGGCCATCTTCCACGCGGGCCCCATCGTTAAGGATCTGGGCAATGATGAGTACCTGATGGTATCCATTGGGCCCACCACCAGCATGCGCATGGAAAAGTTCGAAAAGGAATTCGTCCGCCAGACGGGCGTGCGACTGATCATCGGCAAGGGCGGCATGGGCAAGAACACCGAGGAAGCCTGCCGTGAGTACAAGGCCCTGCACCTGGTCTATCCGGCCGGCAACGCTGTGCACGCCGCCGTCAAGTTCAAGCGCATCGTGGATGTGCAGTGGAAGGAATCGGGCATGCCCGAATCCCTGTGGGTGAGCGACGTGGAGGATCTGGGCCCGATGATCGTATCCATCGATACCCAGGGCAATAACCTGTTTGAGGACAACAAGGTGGTATTCAATCAGCGCAAGGACCAGGAAATGGAGCGAATCACCCAGGAGCTGAAGTTCATCAAGTAAGATTTTGAGTCTTTAGCTTGGCATCCCCCGGAAGGCTTTCTTCCGGGGGATGCCGCGTCTTGCATAGTCAATCAACGATTGACAAAGCCGCCGGGCGCTCCTATAATGTGCGCATTGGCCTTGAAGGGAAGAGGCCGTCTGGAGCGCTCAAAGAGAAGGGGAGAGAGCTGAGAATCCCCCAGCGCCAGGGCGGCGGGACAACCCGGAGCCACCAGCGAGAGCTGGCGCGTCCCGCGATAGAGGAATAGAGGCGGCACAGATGTGCAAGCTGGGTGGCACCGCGGAGCGATTCGTCCCATGCAAATGACTGCATGGGCTTGTTTTTTAGGGAGGTATGGCGTGATTCAGGCACCCAAGGGAACCAGGGATGTGCTGCCAAAGGAAAGCTATAAGTGGCAGGCCATCGAACAGAAAATGCACGAGGCGGCGCAAAAGGCCGGTTATCTGGAGGTGCGCACACCCGTCTTTGAGCATACGGAGCTGTTTTTGCGCGGGGTGGGCGATACCACGGACATCGTGCAGAAGGAAATGTATACCTTTAAGGACAAGGGCGACCGCTCGATCACGCTTAAGCCCGAGGGCACAGCGGGCTCAGCCCGCGCCATGATAGAGGGCAGGCTCTACGCGGAGCCGCTGCCGGTGAAGATGTATTACTTGAACAATCCCATCTTCCGCTATGAGAACCCGCAGCACGGCAGGCTGCGCGAGCATCATCAGTTTGGCATGGAGTGCTTTGGCGCCAAGGAGCCCTCAGCCGATGCCGAGCTGATTGTGAACCTATTGGACATGCTGGGCAGCATCGGTCTGACGGATCTGACAGTGCATGTCAACTCCATCGGCTGCCCGGTCTGCAGGCCACAGTACCATGACCGGCTGCGCCAGTACCTGGGCGACCAGATACAGCATCTGTGCCGCAACTGTCAGGAGCGCTTTGAGCGCAATCCGCTAAGAGTGCTGGACTGCAAGGAGGAGCGCTGCAAGGCCATCGTCAAGGACGCGCCGACGATGCTGGACATGCTCTGTGAGGAGTGCGACGATCACTTTGAGCGGCTGCAAGCCCTGCTCAAGGCGGCGGACGTGCCCTACAGCATTGACTCGCACATCGTGCGCGGCCTGGACTACTACACCAAGACGGTGTTTGAGATCATCATGCACGGCCAGCGCGAGGGCTTGGCGCTTTGCGGCGGCGGGCGCTATGACGGCCTGGTGGCGCAGATCGGCGGACCCGAGCTTGCCGGTGTGGGCTTTGGCATCGGCATGGAACGCATCCTGATGGAGCTGGAGACCAGGGGCATTGAGATCCCTCAGCCCACCGCGGTAGAGGTCTATGTGGCCAACATCGATTCAGGCGCCTCCACACAGACCTTCCTGCTGACACAGCAGCTGCGCAGGGCGGGCCTCAGGGCAGATTGTGACCATGCCGGCCGCAGCCTCAAGGCCCAATTCAAGTATGCCAACAAGCTGGGCGCCCCCATGCTGGTGCTGGTGGGCGGTGAGGAGCTGGCGCGCGGCAGCGTCAAGCTGCGCCTG
>CAKTTM010000248.1 GCA_934615145.1 uncultured Clostridia bacterium
GAAAAAAACAAGGAGGCAAGACCACATGATCAGCTATCAAGGCAAGATGGCACTGCTCTGGGTGGCGCTGATGCTGTGCTACCTGCTGGGCGATGTGCTTAGATTGATGGACAAGGGCCAGGCCGCCGCCGTGATAGACGGCAAGCCCATGGACCAGACCATGTTTCTGTTGGCGGCGCTGATGATGCTGGTGCCCATCCTGATGGTGATTGTCTCTGCCCTGCTGCCGCCCGCCTGGGTCAAATGGATCAGCCTGGTGGCCTCCCTCCTCCTCTTTGTAATTAATGCCAGCGGCGTGCTCAGCTACGAGCGGCTCTACGACAGGATGCTGATCATTGTCAGCCTGGGCATCAACCTGCTCACCGGCCTGGTGGCCTTCACCGGCTCATGAAAGGACAGACAAATGAAAGGTAATATGATGCGCGCCGCCGTATGCATTGAATACGGGCCGCCGGAGACCGTCAGGATCAAGGAGATCGCAAGACTTAAGCCCAAGGCGGGCGAGCTGCTGATACAGGTGATGGCCGCCTCGGTGGACAGCGGCGACACCCGCGTGCGGGCCTTCCGCTTCCCCGCCATCTTCAAGCCCTTTGCCCGGATGATGATGGGCTGGGACAGGCCCAAGCGCCCGGTGCTGGGCACCAGCCTGGCAGGCCAGGTGGTGGCCTTGGGCGAGGGCGTGCAAGGCTACCGGGTAGGCGACAAAGTGATGGCCATGACAGGCTTTGGCTTTGGCTTTGGCGCGCACGCCCAGTACATCGCGCTGCCGGCCACCGGCTGCATCGCCCCCATGCCAGAGGGCGCCAGCTTTGAAGAAGCGGCCAGCCTGCCCTTTGGCGGCACCACGGCGCTGCACTTCCTGCGCAAGGCGGGGCTGAGCCAAGGCCAGCGCCTGCTGATCTGGGGAGCATCCGGCGCGGTGGGCAGCCTGGCAGTGCAGATCGCAGCCGCCCAGGGCGCCAAAGTCGACGCCGTCAGCGGGGCGAAAAACATGGACTTGGTCAGGACCCTGGGCGCGCAGCAGGTCTTTGACTACGCTAAAGACATCGCCCGCCTGCCCGCGCAAAGCTACGACATCATCTTCGACGCCGTGGGCAAGGCTGACAAGGCTGCCTGCAAAAGGGCGCTCAAGCCCGGCGGCTGGATGGTCAGCGTGGCCGGCATGGAATCGGCCAAGGAGCTGGCAAGCGACCTCAAGCAGCTCAAGGCCCTCTATGAGGCAGGCAAGCTCAAGCCCGTCATCGGCCAGCGCTTTGCCCTGGACGATATACAGGCCGCCCATCGCTATGTGGACAGCGGCCACAAGCTGGGCAGCGCCATCCTCAGCCCCATGCAATAGGCGCCTTCTACAATAGGCTCCCGGCATCGTGCCGGGGGCCTTTTTCATTGCCTGACTGCCCTCCCCGCGCGTTTTCATTCGCCCTCTCTTTATGATACAATAAGCCCCGAGGTGATGCTTTTTGCTCAGCCGCTGTGCCATTGTCGATGGCCATAGCCTGATGTACCGGGCCTTCCATGCCCTGCCCCTGATGGACAATGAGGGGGTGTATACCAATGCCGTGCACGGCTTTCTGTCCATGCTCTTTCGCGCGATACGCGAGTACCACCCCGAATACTGCGTGGTGGCCTTTGACGAGCATGGGCCGACCTTCCGTCACACCGACTATGAGGACTACAAGGCCGGCCGGGCGCCGATGCCCGACGAACTGCGCTCACAGTTCCCGCTGATCAAGGAGCTGCTGACGGCCCTGGGCGTGGGCGTCATCAGCCTGCCCGGCTACGAGGCCGATGACCTGCTGGGCACCGTGGCCAAACAGGCCAACGCCCGCGATATCGAGGCCATGCTCATCACCGGCGACAAGGATGCCTTGCAGCTGGTCAATGAGCACACATCGCTGCTGCTGACCCGACGGGGCATCACGGAGACACTGCTGTGCACCCCCGCCAACATGAAGGAAAACTTTGGCCTGACGGCCGATCAGGTGCCCGACTGGAAGGGCCTGATGGGCGACAGCAGCGACAATATCCCCGGCATCCCCGGCGTGGGGGAGAAGACTGCCCTCAAGCTGCTGGCCGAGTATGGCACGCTGGAGAATGTGCTGGCCAATGCCCACCAGATCAAGGGCAAGCTGGGCGAAAAGGTACGGGCCAACATGGAGGTCGCCCGCTTTTCCAAGCAGCTGGCCACCATCGACAGCGACGCGCCCTATACCGCCACCTTCAGCGACTGGATGACCAACCGCCTGGGCGAGGGCCTGCCCGCGCTGCGCAAGTATCAGCTCAACACCCTCTCAGGCGAGCTGATGCGCATGACTGCCCAGCGCGAGCAGGAGATGGTTAAATCAGACGAGGCGCAGCAGCCTCTGGCCAAGGCGGCGTCGGCTCAGCAGCTGGCAGACTTTGCCGCCAAGCAACCCAAGGGAGGCCTCTACCTGCACCTGGCGCAGGACGCGCTCAGCGTCTGTGACAATGAGGGCCAGGGCCTCAGCCTGCCGCTGCAGCAAGGGCAGCAGGATTTCCTGACGCCCATGGAAGGCGCCACCATCGAGGAGGCGCTGCAGGCGATGACGCCTGCGCTGCAGCAGACTGGGCTGATCACTCACGACGCCAAGCGCTTCATGCATCAGCTGCGCATGCAGGGCCTTCCCATCCCTGAGGTCGTTCACGACAGCATGGTGCTGTGCTACCTGCGCAACCCGCAGGAGCGCAGCTATGCGCTCTCCGCCTTTGCGGCGCCCGACGCCCAGGGCGTCTGGCAGCTGACGAGACAATTGCTCGAGCGCGTGGAGGAGGAGGGCATGGGCCCGCTCTACCGCGATATCGAGCTGCCGCTGGTGACGGTGCTCTTTGACATGGAGGCCCAGGGCTTCCAGGTGGACAGGGAGCCGCTGGAAGAGATGGGGCAGCGCTTTACCCGCCAGACGCAGGAGCTGCAGGAGGAGATCTATCAGCTCTCAGGTGTCAGGGGCTTTAATGTCAACAGCCCCCAGCAGCTGGGCAAGGTGCTGTTCGAGGACCTGGCGCTGCCCAGCAAGCGCAAGACCAAGTC
>CAKTTM010000249.1 GCA_934615145.1 uncultured Clostridia bacterium
ACTTATTATACCAGAAAAGTGCACAGAAGTGTTGATTTTGTTGATGATTTCGGGTGTTCAGGGAACACCACTTAAAGCTGCCCCAGCTGCTCTCAGACGAGGAGCTGATCAGAAAGGTCTTTCGTCAGGCGGATCTGCCGCTGACAAGCGAGTGCCTGATGGCCTTGCAGGTAAAGCTGGGGCCCAAGCTGGAGGGCATCATCAGCCGCAATATCAACAAGGAGAATGCGCCGGGGCAGAATGTCGTCCTGGCATGCGCCCGCGCCTTGCAGCTGGATATCCATCCGCCTGCCAGCGGCGCGCTGAGCCTGGAGGAGGCAGAGGCCAAAGCCAGGGCCGCCATCGAGGTGACAGCGCCCTGGTCCAAAGAGAAGCTGGCCATGTACCCGCCCTTCCTGGCCGCGCACTATGTATCGGCGGAGCTGGGCCGCCCGGTCTGGCACTTTGTGTTTGAACAGGAGGACATCAGTAATTCAGCCCGCTTTGTGGACAAGGACTGGGATTACTATGACAGCGTCTACCTTAAGCCTCTGGGCAAACTCTTTGGCAAGAATGCCGACACGCCGCTGTATGTCAGCTTGCGCCTGGATGCCACAAGCGGCCAGGTGCTGGGTGAGGTGGCTACTTTTTATCCGGCGCTGAGTTCGGCCCCGCCCTATTATCTGATACGCTGAAAGGCTGTTCAGGCTGAATCCTTGGCAAATCAATGGGGGCCATCGCTTTTGCGACGGCCCCCTGCTGTGTCAATGAACGGTGTTGCGCCTGAGCTTAAGCCTCGTCTGCCATCAGCAGCCAGTTGATGCCATACTTGTCGCGCAGCGAGCCAAACAGCGGGCTGAAGAAGGCGGGCTCCAGCGGCATGTCGACGGTACCGTCCTGGGCCAGCTTGTCAAAGGCGCGGCGGATGCGGTCATGATCGGGGTGGCTGAAGGTCACATTGACCATGTCGCCTGCCTTGGGCGTGAAGCCGGGGAAGCTGTCCGACAGCATCAGATCGCCGCCAAAGGTGGCGACATTGGCGTGGACAACAAAGTCATCCGACACAGGGCCCATCTGCTGGCGATCCTCCGGTGGCATGCCGGCGGGGGTCATGATCTGGGGCTCGGGCGCCTCAAAGACCTGGGCGTAGTAGCGGGCAGCCTCGGCGGCATTGCCTGGAAAGTTGAGATAAACGGTGATCATGTCAAGACCTCCTGTGATTGAATAGTAGGTGAATGCCTTAAGGAGAATACCACCAGGGCAGCACCGTAAACAGCAAAGGCGGCCTTCACCCAACTCTTACAGGGCCTGCAGGTAGCCCTGCCGCCTAAGGCTCCTTGCCAGTGGTATGCTCAGCTTAGGCGCGGCAGGCGCCGGGAAGGGAGATGGCTTGCCATGAAGGAAAGCCTTGGGCTCAACGACATACTAGCCATTGTTCTGGAGTTGGCGGCACTGCTGCTCTGGGGCCTGTGGGCCTACCGGCTGCCCCAGGCGCGCCACTGGGCCTGGCCGGCGGCGATACTGGCCGTGGCGCTGTTTGTGGGGCTGTGGGCGCTCTTCTTTGCGCGTACGGCGGCACATCGTCCGCCGCTGCCCTGGCTGGCGCTGGGCAAGCTGCTGATGCTGCTGCCCGCAGGCCTGCTGTACTGGCGGGGGCAGATATGGCACAGCCTGCTGTGGGCGGTGTTGGTTTTGCTTCATCTGGGCTGGGGCATGGCGCAGGGGGAACTGTAATGTTCAGGGGAGGAGGCCTCAGACAGACCTCCCCTGATATCGTATCGAAAGCGACAATGGGTTGGTCAAGCTTGACGCTCAGTCCTGGGCCATGCCGTCCAGCAGGGCGACGATGGCCTTGTCCACAGGCTGTGCCCGCGCGCTGAGGCCCAGGCTTTGCTCGCCAAAGCTAGATGATCAGGGCAAAGCTGTCGTAGGCGTAGACCAGCATGATCGGCTCAAAATCCTCCGGGCGGGCGATGGTGTCATGGACAGCCAGCATGTTGGAGGCCAGCAGCATGGGCAGTCCGGCCTGCTGGTTGACGATGTTGCCCAGCATCTGGGGCACCCCGCCATCAGCCCTGCGCTTTGCCAGCTCGCTCATGCCGCGGTAGAGGCTGATCTGTGCCGCCTCGCCCTGATGGCTCATCAGGTCTTCGGTGCTGGGCGGGCTGTAGACATGCACCACCGGCTTGTGCAGCAGCATTTCATCACGCCAACGGCGCAGCTGCTCGGTCGCGTCGGCTGTGGGGCTGAAGGCGGTGACATAGTTTTCGTCTGCGATCAAGGCATCCATCTGGTCGATTTGCAGCTGGGCCTGCGCTTTGGCCCAGGCGACCTGCGTCTCGCCCGGCGCGGCAGAGACCGGGGCGGGCATCGCCAGCCCCATGCAAAGCAAAGCCACCAGCAGCAGGCGGGTGGCAAGTGTCAGGCGTTTCATGTCCTATCCTCACTTTCTGAGGGCCTTGCAGCCCTTCAGAAGGAGTATACCCGAAGGCTTAGAGGACAGCTATTATCGATAGGAGGCCAGCTCTTCCTCAGTGACCGGCTCATACAGGGGGAACCAGGCCGCCAGATGCTCGGGCCCGATGGCGTAGGCCAGGGCCTGGCTGTCAGCGTTTCTGATGGCCAGGCGCCGCAGCAGCTCCTCCTCGGTGACATTCAGGGCATGCACGTGAAAGCCGACACCCAGCAGCCTGGCCTGATCAAAAAACCAGGCCCTCTCCTGCCTGGTCCAGAAGCCGAAGTCAAGGATCACGCTGAGGCCTAGGCGCAGCAGCTTGACTGCCAGCTGCCACATCAGCTGCTCCACCGCCGTGTGGCGGCGGTCGTGATCGGGATGCTCAAAGTCAGGGCCGAAGAGCGGCAGCTGCCACTCGTCTGGCGTCAGGCGGATGGCGCCCTGGGCTGCCTCTATCTGTTTGGCCAGGGTGGTCTTGCCGCTGCCGGGCAGGCCCACCATCAGGTGCAGTATGGCCTTATTCATCAGCGCGCTCTCCTTTTATGCCTAGTTCAGCCGCGCTGTTTCAGGCTTTCTTTCAGGTACTGGCCCGTATAG
>CAKTTM010000250.1 GCA_934615145.1 uncultured Clostridia bacterium
ATGATGCGCTGGGCCAGGCCTTCTGCCACGGCAGACTTGCCAACGCCAGGCTCACCGATGAGCACAGGATTGTTCTTGGTCCTGCGGGAGAGTATCTGCACAATGCGCTCGATTTCCTTCTCGCGGCCGATCACGGGATCAATCTTCCCCTCGCGTGCCAGCGCGGTCAGGTCACGGCTGTACTTGGCCAGTGAGCTTTCCTCCTGGCCCTCTTCGGCGCGGTTCTCCCGCTCGGTGAGCGCCTCAATGACGCTGGCGCGCACGCGCTCCACATCCACACCCAGAATGTTGAGTACCCGGGCCGCGGTGGCCTCCTCATTGGCCAGCAGGCTGATCCAGACATGGGCGGAGGATACGCCCTGCGAGCCGCGGCGCTGGGCCTCGACCACGCTCTCCTCCAAGGTTTTCTTCATGCGGGCGCTCAGCTCCAGCATCTGCGGCGCGGTGTCCTCCTGGCCGACCAGCTGGGTGATGGTATACTGCACCGCCGCCAGCGTCAGGTTTTTAGGCAGCGCGGGCGCGTCGTCCCGTGCCTCCTTGAGCAGGCCGCAGAGCAGGTGCTCCGTGCCGATCACGCGGTGGCGCAGGTTGATCGCGGCGTTGCGGGCGGCGTCGATCGCGCGGCGCGCCCTGTCATCAAATCGTCCAAAGATAGGCATCATGTATCTCCCTCAAGTTCTGCCCTGACTTTGTCAGCGCGTAAAAAATGGATGGCGTGGTCGTCACTGTGCTCGGGGTCGGCGGCCTTGAGCTGGCTTAGGCTGGTTTGCTGCAGCAGCCCATCCACCTTTTCAAGGCTCAGCGGGATCAGGCCCGCCGTCACCCCCAACCGCAACTTTGACCAGTAGCCCATAAACTCGTTGTCGTTGAGGCGTCTGGCATACTTCAGGATGCCGTAGGCGCGGTACACCTGATCCAGGTAGGTGGAACGTATGCTGCGCTTCAATATCCGGCTGCGCAGCGTCTGCTCGCGCTGGGTCAGCGTATCGGCCTGCTCCTGGGCCGCCTGACAGAGTGTGTCTGTACCGTCATAAGCTGTGAACAGGTTGCACAGCCAGTACAGCGCGCTTGGGTTCTTGGGGTCCTGCGCGCTCAGCGGCTTCAGGCTAAAGCGCTGCTCCTTGTAATAGCTAGCAGTGATGGCCTTGATCTGCTGCATCATGTGCAGCATGGGCAGGTGTAGCAGTTGGCATACCTGCAAGCCGGTGCCGGCCTCCTGGGGCCGCGCGGTCAGCCAGCCAATGCGCTGGTCCTTGACGAAGGGGTAATGGCTGTGGATCAGCCGGGACAGTTCCTTGGCCTTGGCCACAGCGGCGGTGATATCGCCACCGCTGGCCTCAACGCGGATCTGCACATGGTCTTCTACATTGCAGACCATTGATGACTGTCGGTCAGCGCTGACATAGATGGCGGCCTCTTCATGCTGAAACATGCCGCTGTCTACCAGGCCTGAGCCAGTCAACTCCCAGAGCATGGCTTCGTCCAGCTCCGCCAGGCGATAGTGGCTGTATTCCTTGCCTGCCAGTGCCTCGCCCACGCGCTCAGCGCACAGGCGCTTGTCGGCGGCCAGCATGGTGGCATCAAAGGGAAAGCCCTCAAAGTTGCGCCGCAGGCGCACATAGGCCCTTAGCAGCGTCTCAGGCATCCATGCCCTCCTGAGGGCCGGTGGCGGCGCGCTTCATCTGGTCGCGCAGCTGGGCAGCCTGCTCGTAGTCCTCCACGCTCAGCGCGTCCTCCAGGCGGGCGCGCAGCTCGTCCAATGTGGGCAGGGGGATCTGCACGCGTATCTCTGCCTGATGCGGCGCCTGCTCGGCCGGTTGACCGCGCAGGCCGGACAGGTAGTCGATCACCTTGCCGTGGAAGGCCTGGTAGCAGCTGGCACAGCCGAAGACCGTGTCATGGTCAATGCTCTCATAGGCAGTCCTGCAGGTGGAGCAAATCATCTCCGGCAGCCGCAGCTTCTCTTCCTCTGGCTGCTCCACCATGCCCTGCAAGCCCTCCATCTGCATGCCCATCGTGCTGAAGGCCTGGCTCATCTCGCCATGAGCCTTGCGCGCGCAATGCAGGCACAGCGAGCGGGTAGCGACCTGGCCGTTGGTTATCATGTGCAGCATGACGCTTGCTTCTCTCTTCTTGCATCCATCACATAGCATGGCTTAACCCTCCTGGTATGAACGGTCGTTGCGCGCGATGCTCAGCAGCATGCTGCGCAGTATCTTGGCCCTCAGCGCGTCCTTGAGCTGTTCTGGTATGGGCACGGACAGCGCCTGCGGCGCCAGGGCGCAAAACATCATGTGCGCCTGGTCGTCGCTCACGCTGCCGCGCTGGGCGAGCTGGCCCAGCAGTATCTGGGCCGTCTTGGTGTCGATGCTGTCTCCAATGCGCTCCTGCACCAGATAGCTTAGGAAGTCACGATCCTCATGCTGCATGCGGATGACGCGGATGCATCCCCCGCCGCCGCGGCGGGACTCAATGACATAGCCATGATCGGGTGTGAAGCGGGTGGAGAGAACATAGTTGATCTGCGAAGGGGCACAGCGGAAGTACTCAGCCAGCTCGTTTCGCTTGAGCTCGACCTCCTGTTCCTCTTCCTGTTTGAGCATCATCTTGATGAACTCTTCTATCGTATCGCTTAAGCGCATGTCCTTCCCACTTTCTTGTCAAAGCATACTTGACCTTCTTTGACTATCCCATCATAGCAGAGTTGTTCAGGCCTGACAAGCCCTGGCCTTAAGACCAGTTTACCCGCCCTTTGTTTACAAAAACCCTTGTTCATTGTAATATGGACTTAGATACAGCAAGGAGGTGAGCCTTTGGTTACCTTGACATACAAGTGTCCTTCCTGCGCGGCGCCCCTGATCTATCAGGGCGATGAGCAGGTGATGAAATGCAACAGCTGCGGCAATAGTTTCCCCGGCGAGACGGTGCGCAAAGTCAATCAGATCGAGCAGCAGGACGCCGAGGGATCTGTCACCAACTGGGAGATGCAGGGCCAGGCCTATACCAGCCAGGACG
>CAKTTM010000251.1 GCA_934615145.1 uncultured Clostridia bacterium
CCAGCAGCCCGACGCGCTCATCGATGATCCGCAGCACGTCGGCGATGCGATAGGGCACAGGCGTGGGGCTGGGCACGGGGGTCAGCTCCGGCAGCGCCTGCACGCTGACCACCAGGTGATAGGGGTTGGAGGTAAAGCCCTCATTGTCCGTCAGCGTCAGCGACAGTGTCCGGCTGCCAGGCTGGGCCGCCGCGCCCTCCACCAGCCCGTCCCAGGGCAGTGTGATGGCCCCGGCCTCCACCTGCTGATGCAGCAGTTCCTTTTGCTTGAGCTGCTCATCCAGCAGCATCAGCCTGAGCGTCCCTGCCATGTTGGCGCTGCCGGTGATTTGCCAGCTTTGACCGGGCAGCAGGCTGGGATCGGAGACATTCAGCGCGCTCAACTGCGGGCCGGGCGTGCCGATGCTCATGCGGTAGCCCAGGCGATTGTCCCCCAGCGCCATGGCCAGTATATAATCGCCGGGCTTGACGGCCTCGCCGTCCTGGCCCATGCCGTTCCAGTAGAGGCTGTTGACGCCCTGGGAGACAGACAGCTCTTCGCGTATCAGGCTGACGGTCTGGGCATCCTCGTCCAGCACCTCGATGCGGGCGCTGCCGCCTTCGGGGCTGTAAAAGCTGATGCGTTCTGTCTTGCCAGGCCTGAAGTGGTCGGGCATATCGATGAAGCTAAGCGGCTGGTCGGTCAGCGGCTCGGCTGAGGCGGTGGAACACAGCATTAAGGCTGCCAGGAAGAGTGTCAAAAGCTGTCTGCGCGGCATGGAGCCCTCCTTCGTCGAGTGGTAAACACTGGGCGTATTATAGCGGATGCTCCTGCACGCTTCAAGGGAATAAGTTAAGTAATTGTAAACAGTTGACACAAAAAAGAAATGGCTGCGGAAAGACTTTCCGCAACCGAACAAGCGCCATAGCTTTACTTGATCGCGCCGTCCACCATGCCCTTGATGATGTACTTTTGCGCAAACAGGAAGAGCACGATGATGGGGATCATGGCCAGCAGCGCCGCCGTCATGATCAGGTTCCACTGCTTGACATAGGCCCCCGCAAAGGCGGTGACCGCAAGCGGTATGGTCTGCACCGCGCCGTTGCCGCCTAGCACCAGCAAGGGCAGCAGGTAGTCGTTCCATATCCAGATGCCATTGAGTATCATCACCGTCACCATGACCGGCTTTAGCAGTGGCAGCACAATGCGAAAGAAGATGCCCGGCTGGCTGCAGCCGTCAATGGTGGCGCTTTCCTCCAGTGCCAGCGGGATGCCCTTGATGAAGCCGTGAAAGACGAAGATGGATAGCGAGCAGCCAAAGCCCAGGTAGGCGAAGACCACGCCGTGATAGGTACCCAGCATCGGAATGCCCAGGTTGTCGCCAATAGCCCTCAAGAAATAGACCAGCGGGTACATGACCACCTGGAAGGGGATGACCATCGCCGCCACAAAAAGCATGAAGAGAAACTGTGATAGCCTGGACTTATTGCGCACCAGCACCCAGGCGGCCATGGAGGAGAACATCACGAGCACACCCAGGGACACCACCGTGATGATCGCGGAGTCTGTGAAGGCGCCCACCAGGTCTACGATGGGGTCGTTGAACACACCCTGTATGTTGCGGCCAAGCTGCCCGGCATCCTGGGGCAGCGCCACGGGGGAAAGCACAATTTCGTCATAGGTCTTGGTGGCATTGAGCAGCACCACGATAAAGGGCGTGAGCACCAGCAGCATGACAACAATGGCCAGTATCTCTGCCAGGAACAGCTTGCCGCGCCCATGCTTGCCTCTTGAGCCTACAGCATCCGTCACCAAAGGGTTACTCATCAGGCTTCCACCTCCCGTCGCTTACTCAAGTATACCTGCAGCAGAGAGAAGACAACCAGGACGATGAAGAATACCACACTCATCGCCTGCCCTTTCGCCAACTCCTTGGTGGTGATGGAGCGGTTATAGATCGTCAGCGCCAGCAACTGGCTGGACTTGACCACCTTGCCCATGAAGCGCATGGAGGGGCCGCCATTGGTGAGTGCCAGGTTCATGTCAAACTGCTTGAATGAATTGGTGATGGTCAAAAAGAGCGAGACGGTGAATGTGTTGGCGATCATGGGCACCAATATCTTGCGCACGCGCTGCGGATAGTTGGCGCCGTCAACCGTGGCCGCTTCCATGACCTCTGAGGGGGTGGACTGTATGCCCGCCACGAAGATCAGCATGATATAGCCGGCATACTGCCAGGTATTGACGATCGACATGCCGGCAATCACCAGGTACTTATCTGCCAGAATGGAGCGTGTCAGGCTCTGGATGCCCAGCGTGGCGCCCAGGCCCGTGATGAAGTCGTTGAACATGAACTGCCACATGTAGCCCAGCACGATGCCGCCGATGAGGTTGGGGATGAAGTAGGCGGCGCGGTAGATATTCCTGCCCCTGACCTTGCTGGTGACCAGCAAGGCCAGCCCAAAGGCCACCACATTGACCAGCACCACATTAACGGCCGCGAAGATCAGCGTGATCAGGAATGAATACAGAAAGTCAACAGATGAGAACATCTCCGTGAAGTTGGAAAAGCCCAGAAATGTCAGCTCCGTGCGCACGCCGTTCCAGTCTGTCAGGGAGTATCCCACCCCTTGAAAGAAGGGCAGAATGACCACCATCAACAGCGCAAAGACGCACGGAAAAATGAAGAGTATGTCCCAGAACTTGCTCCGCCTCATGACAGATGTTTCCTTCCTGTGCCAAGCATGGGGAAAAATGAAAAGCGGGCGGGCGCCGGCACAGCCGACACCCGCCCAGGCTTAGTTACTTACCGGATACCTGCACCGCGGCGTCCTTGATGTCCTGGACAAAGGCGTCCCGGTTGGCATCAGAGGGATCCTGCGCGAAGAAGTCGAAGATGGGGGCCAGCACGTCCTGACCGGTGCCGGCGGGCAGCTTGCCAAAGAACACGCCGTAGTTGCCGCCCTCAGCGTTGGCACGCACCAGCGCCTTGGAG
>CAKTTM010000252.1 GCA_934615145.1 uncultured Clostridia bacterium
GTGTAGAGGGTGATGAAGGCCGCCGCCTTGTCCCCCGCCATGCCCTTGCCCCAGAAGCGGCTGCGCCCGCGGCGCACATACCAGTTGGACAGGTCGTCCACCAGGGACTGTATGGCGCCGGCGCTCTCGGGAATGCGCATGTTCTCCAGCCCTTCATCCACAGTCTTGATCACCGTGTGCAGGCGGCTTAGTATCCAGCGGTCCATCAGGCTCAGCTCCGCCTTATCGATCGGGTGCTGCGCCGGGTCAAACTGGTCGATATTGGCGTAGAGGATGTAGAAGGCGTAGGTATTCCACAGCGTGGACATGAACTTGCGCTGGCCCTCGCTGACCGCCTCCTCAAAGAAGCGGCTGGGCAGCCAGGGCGCGCCCGCGGTATAGAAGTACCAGCGCACAGCGTCAGCGCCCTGCTTGTCCAGCACCGTCCAGGGGTCGACCACATTGCCCAGGTGCTTGGACATCTTGCGGCCGTCCTTATCCTGCACATGGCCCAGCACCAGGCAGCTCTTGAAGACGCTCTGCCCAAAGACGATGGTGCTGATGGCCAGCTGGGTGTAGAACCAGCCGCGCGTCTGATCCACCGCCTCGCAGATCCAGTCCGCCGGGAAGGTCTCCTCAAAGCGCTGCTGGTTCTCAAAGGGATAGTGCCACTGGGCAAAGGGCATGGCGCCCGAATCGTACCAGCAGTCGATGACCTCCGGCGTGCGGTGCATGTCCTGCCCGCACTCAGGGCAGGTGAGCACCACGCTGTCGATATAGGGCCTGTGCAGCTCGGGCAGCTCAAAGGGATGGGCAGCCATGTCGTGCAGCTCCTGCACCGAGCCCACCACATGCCGGTGTCCCTCGGGGCAGAGCCAGACGGGCAGGGGCGTGCCCCAATAGCGCTCACGGCTCAGCGCCCAGTCCAGCACATTCTCCACAAAGTTGCCCATGCGGCCTTCTTTGATGTTGTCCGGGTACCAGGTGATGGCGCGGTTATTGCGCACCAGGTCGTCCTTGACTGCTGTCATGCGGATGAACCAGCCGCCGCGCGCGTAGTACAATAGCGGCGTCTTGCAGCGCCAGCAGTGCGGGTAGTTATGGGTGTACAGCTCCTGCTTGAGCAGCAGGCCGCGGCTTTGCAGGTCGTCCAGGATCAATGGATCCACATCCTTCACCCAGCCGCCCTCCCAGGGCGTGGGCGCCAGAAAGCGGCCGTCGGGCCCCACCAGCTGCACAAAGGGCAGGCCGTACTCGCGGCCGATGCGGGCGTCGTCCTCACCAAAGGCAGGCGCGATGTGCACGATGCCGGTGCCGTCGGTCAGCGTCACGTAAGGATCGCTGACGACATACCAGGCCTTTTCCCTGGGGCTGGCAAAGCGCCACAGCGGCTCATACTCGGTGCCCACCAGCTTGTCGCCGGTGAAGGTGTCCAGTATCTGTATCTGCGCCACATCCTCGGGCGAGAAGACGGTCTCGATCAGGGCCTTGGCCATCACGCAGGTGTCGCCCCGCAGGGTGAAGCGGGCGTACTCCTCCTTGGCGTTGACGCACAGAGCGATATTGCTGGGCAGCGTCCAGGGCGTGGTTGTCCAGGCCAGCAGGTAGCTGTTGGCCTCGCCCTTGACGGCAAAGCGCACAAAGGCTGACTGGTCAGCGACCTCCTGATAGCCCTGGGCCACCTCGTGGCTGCTCAGCGCCGTGCCACAGCGCGGGCAATAGGGCACCACCTTGTGCCCCTGGTAGAGCAGGCCCTTGTCGGCGATCTGCTTGAGGCTCCACCACACCGACTCGATATAGTCGTCATGGTAGGTGACATAGGGGTTCTCCATGTCCAGCCAGTAGGCTACGCGCTCGGACATGTCCTCCCAGTCTTTCAGGTACTTCCACACGCTCTTCTTACAGGCCTGTATGAAGGGCTCGATGCCGTAGGCCTCGATCTGCTCCTTGCCGCTGAGGCCCAACTGCTTCTCCACCTCCAGCTCCACCGGCAGGCCGTGGGTATCCCAGCCCGCCACGCGCAGCACCTCCTGCCCCTTCATGGCGTGAAAGCGCGGGATCAGGTCCTTCATGGCGCGGGTCAAGATATGGCCGATATGCGGCTTGCCATTTGCCGTCGGCGGCCCATCGTAAAAGGTAAAGCGCTCCTTGCCCTCATGCTGCTTGAAGCTCTTCTCCATGATCTGATGCTCTTTCCAAAACGCGCTGACTTCCTTCTCGCGCGCCAGGAAGTTCATGTCCGTTGCGACTTTTTGATACATGCTGCCCTCCAAAGCCAAATAAAAAACCCATCCCCTCTTGGGACGGATCATCTCCGCGGTACCACCCAACTTGGCAATCGCTTGCCCGCTTGTGCTGTCGATAAGGGTGACCGCCCGGGGCCTTCGCCCCCCGCTCCAAGGTGATCCGACCAACCATCCCCCGCCGGGCTTGCACCCTCCCCGGCTCGCTCAAGGGCTGCGCTGCTGGCCCGTCCTCTTCATCGCCCTTTCATTATAAGGCAATCAGCAGACTGTGTAAAGCCTTGATTGGCCTGGCCCGGCGCGCAACGGGCGCAAAGCTGGGTATAATCCATCCGAAGCGATGCAACAAGGAGGACAGTACCATTTTCAATCTGTTTGGCGGCAGGGGCAAATCCCTGCCCATGGCTGAGGCCCTGGAGAATATCAAGCAAGACCCCGCGATCCGCCTGGTGGATGTGCGCAGCCCGGAGGAGTTCCGCTCGGGCCATATCCCAGGCGCCATCAACCTGCCCCTGGACAGCCTGAGCCGCGCGGATGCCCTGCTGCCTGACAAGCAGGCGCCTGTCTATCTCTATTGCGCCAGCGGCGGGCGCAGCGGCATGGCGGTGGGCCAGTTGTCGCGCATGGGCTACCAGGATGTCAAGAACATCGGCGGCGTGATCAGCTACCCCGGCCAGCTGGCCCGCTGAGCGCCTGAGGATAA
>CAKTTM010000253.1 GCA_934615145.1 uncultured Clostridia bacterium
CCTTCAATGACCGCCTGACCGACAACATACAGTACGCGCGCGCCGGCAGCCAGTATGTGGCCGCCATCATCGGCAGCAGCATCAGCCCCCAGCTGGTCGTCAAGGACATCAATGGCCTGGCGGTGGATTCGGAGACCGTGGCCTATGAGGACAAGATGATCATGGACCTGGGCTTTTTTGAGCGGGGCGAGTATCTGTGGACCACCTCGCTTGACATCATGGGCGTGGCCCCCGTCTATGTGATGAACATGTACCGCGTGGGCGCCATGAACACCGGCGAGGTGGAGCTGGGGGAGGAGACGCCCTACGCAGTGCTCTATTCCGGCCAGCGCCTGCATGTCATCAATACGCGCGACATCACGCTCTACGACAACCGCGGCACCCAGGACGATCCCTTTGCCAAGCAGCTGGTCTGGGGCTGGCAGCTGATCGACAGCATCGCAGGCTCCGGCAACGCCACCATGCTCTTTGCTCCGTTGCTGCAGACGGCTGACGAGCAGCAAATCACCGAGCTGCGCGTGCTGTCGGGCTCCGGCAGCGACAGGCGCTACACCTTGCCTGACAACTGTGTGGGTGCCGGGCTGCGGGGCAACACGCTGTTTGCCTTCTCAGCCCAGCATCTGTACCGGGCGGATCTGTCCGCCCAGCGCTTCTCCGCGCTGCAGGTGCCCGACATCTCAAGCCCCATCACCGGCTACATCGGCAAGCTGTCAAACGGCGTCGCCCTGGTCAACACCGGCGAGGATGTCTGGGCCGTCACCCTGCCTTAGAGAGGATAATCAATGAATGTCATCGACCTGGTGATCCTGGGAGTCATCGGCATCAGCGTGATCTATGGCTTCTATCACGGCTTCATCCAGACGGTCAGCAATGTGCTGGGCCTGCTGGTGGGCATCGCGTCGGGCTTCGTGCTGGGGCCCAGGCTGGCAGCCTACTTTATTACCAACCAGACCGTCACCGGCATCCTGTCCACCTACACCGACGCCGTGGTGCGGGTGGGGGACTTTGACCTGGCCACCTCGCAGGTGGCGGGCATCAGCCGCAATGCCATCGATACCATCCTAAGCTCGGTCAAGCTGCCCGGCCCCTTGTCGGATGTGCTGGAGCAAAACCTGCTCAGCCAGGCCTTTGGCGGCGGGGCCACCACCGTCAATGAGTATGTGTCGGGCACCATCGTGGCGGCCGCCGTGCAGGTGCTTAGCTTCCTGGTGTGCTTTGCAGGCGCCTATATCCTCTGCACCCTGCTGATCAGCCTGATCAAGCACATCGTGGAGTTCCCCATCCTCAAGCAGCTGGACTGGCTGGCCGGCGGCCTCTTTGGCTTGGCGCGGGGCGTTGTCTTTGTCTATCTGTTGCTGTTGTTGGTGCCCCTGGTGTCCACCATCGCGCCCATCGAAGGGGTCAGCCAGCTGCTGGAGGCCAGCACGCTGGCTCACCTGTTCCGCAGCGACGGCTTCTTTGTGCGCGTGATTTCCGGTTAGTATTTATCCCTGGAGGTTTCGTGAAGAAAAAGGATCTGATCGTCCTTGGCGCCGCGCTGGGCCTGGCCCTGGCGCTTTTTGCGCTGGTGCGCTCCGGGCTGCTGGAGCGTACGCCCGGCCCGCAGTTGAACAGCCAACAGGCCCAGGGCAGCAGCGTGACACTGAGCGCGCTGTCTGGCGGCTCAGAGCGGCAGCTTAGCCTGCTGCAGCCGGGCGACAAGCGCGAGGAGGCCGAGGCCTACCTGTTGATCAATGTCAATAACCAGCGCTACGCGCCGCTGCCGCTGGATGAAGAGCTGCGGGTGACCATCCGACAGCCTGACGGCAAGGAAAATGTGGCCCTGATCGCCCGCCAGGGCGTGCATATGCAAAGCGCCACCTGCCCTGGGCAGGAGTGCATCCACCAAGGGCGGGTGACGCTTGACAACCGCGATCTGCGCGCGCTGTACAATCAGATCATCTGCCTGCCCAACACAGTGATGCTGGATGTCCTGGATGCAAGGGAGGCAGCCCTGCTCTACGGAGAGACGCCATGAGCCAGCCAGGACGGATCAAGACCTCCAAACTGGCGCTGTCAGCCATGCTGGTGGCGGTGATGATGGTGCTGGGCTATGTTGAGTCGCTGATCCCCATCGGCGGCGTGCCCGGCATCAAGCTGGGCCTGGCCAACTCGGTGCTGCTGCTGAGCCTGTACTGGCTGGGTATCCCCATCTCCATCCAGCTGATGCTGGTCAAGGTGTTCTTAAGCGGCTTCCTCTTTGGCAACCTGATGGCGATACAGTACAGCCTGGCCGGCGGCGTGCTCAGCCTGCTGATCATGACGCTGCTGATCTATGCCGTCCGCGGCATCAGCCCCATCGGGGCCGGCATCGCCGGCGCCGTGATGCACAATGTGGGGCAAGTGATGGTGGCGATGCTGGTGCTGCAGACCAGCCAGCTGGCCTATTATCTGGCCATCCTGGTGCTGGTGGGCATCGTGACGGGCGCTGTGACGGGCACGGTGGCCCAGCTGCTGATGAAGCACCTGCGCAGCACCCCCTTCGCGCTCAAGCCAAAGCGAAAAATAGAGTAGCAATGCAGCATAGCAAGAGGCCTGCCCTTGATCGGGGCAGGCCTTTTTCATTCACTCAGTTTATCTTGATGCGTAGATCAATACTCAGGCGGTACCTGCTGGGGGATGTGCTCGTTGCGCACTTCGGAGGCCAGCTTGTTGATGTTGTCCTCGTCGCTGGGCGCGGTGGGTGTGGCCTCTCCCACGCCGGCGGGCCTGCGGTCCATGCGCTGGTCCTCGGCCTCGGGCTGATGATCGCCCTCGTAGGGGATGTCGCCGTCCTGGGGCCTGTCATCAAAGGTGTCCTCGCCCACATGGCGGATGCCCGCCTCGTCGACCGCGCCCGGCTTGCCCTGGGCGCGCACGCGGGCCAGCAG
>CAKTTM010000254.1 GCA_934615145.1 uncultured Clostridia bacterium
GCAGGGGATTGTCCAGCACATGCAGCAGGTTCAGCGCGTCCTGCACCTCGATCAGGTCAAAGTACTGCTGATCGGCGTCGGAATAGACCGGTATGCCATGGCGCTGCAGCACCTGGGCCATGCGGGCAGCGCGGCCGGAGGCGCTGCGCAGCAGGATGACCATGTCGCGGTAGCTGTAGCCCTGGCCGCTGTCCTTGAGCGCTATGATGCGCTGGGCAATCTGCTCGGCCTCGTTCTCCGGGCCGCCGGCGATCTCGCCCTCGTCCTGGGCGCTGTCTTCCTCATCGTCTGTCGGCGCGGCGTCCTCCTGCTTGGGCAGGGCCTGGGCGTCCAGTATCAGGTGCAGCTCAATGGGGGGATCATCCTGGCTGGGCAGGCCGGGGTAGAGCGCGGCGTCGGCATCGTAGCGTATCTCCAGCGCGCCCTGGCGCATGGTCTGGTAAAAGACATGGTTGACGGCGGCGAGCACATTCTGCCTGGAGCGGTAGTTGGCGCTCAGGTTGATCAGGCGCTCCGGCGCCTCGTCCTCCTGGGCGTAGCGCGCGTGCTTGTCCAGGAACAGCCCCGGATCGGCCAGGCGAAAGCGGTAGATGGACTGCTTGACATCGCCCACCATGAACAGCGTGGCGTGGCCGCCGTGCAGGCGCTGTATGATGGCCTCCTGGATGCGGCTGATGTCCTGATACTCATCGACAAACAGCGCGTCAAAGCCGGCCTGCACATCGGTGGCGACGCTGTCATCCATCAGGCAGCTCAGCGCCAGGTGCTCCAGGTCGTTATAGTCCCAGAGCTGGCGGGCTTCTTTGAGGGCCTGGTAGCCGGCGTGCATCTGGCGGCAGAGCTGGCCCAGGGCGCGCAGCGCAGGCCAGGTATAGGCAATGTCGTGGAGGGCCTTGTCCATCTGAGTCTGCGAGGCGGGCAGGGTAGCGTAGACCAGCTTGATCAGGTCTTTGAACTCATCGCGGCAGTCCTTGAACTGCTGGGCGAGCGCAGGATCCTCGCTGTCCTGCGCCTTGGCGCTGGACAGGCGGCTGAAGTTGGCGCTGCTGCCCTCGGGCAGGCGGCCAGTCTTGAGCAGGCTCTGCTGTATCAGCAGGGCCAGCTCGCGGTCCTCCAGCGCGGTCTTGTGGTAGCGCGCGGGGCCCTGGGGCAGATCGGTCAACAGCAGGTTGCCCTCGGCCAATTGCAGCGCGCCCTGCATGAAGCTCTGCGCCTCGTCCAGGGCGTAGCGGTACCAGGGATGCTCGGTGAGATGGGCGGCCTCAGGCTCCGCCAGATACTGCTCCAGCCAGGCCCAGGGCCTGTCCTGTGACATCAAGAAGCGGTAGAGCTGGCCCAGCATCTCCTCGATCTGGCTGTCGCTGTACTGGGTGATCAGCTGCTCGCCGTCCGGGCCGGGCGCCTCATAGAGCGCCTCCATGGCCTCGTCGATGGCGCGCTGGCGCAGGGCACCGGCGCGGCTCTCATCGGCGATGCGGCTCATGGGGTCGACCTGCGCGGCCTGGGCGTAGCGGCGGATGAGGCGGCCGCAGAAGGTATGCAGGGTGCTGATGTCGGCGCGGCCGATGGCGGCGTACTGGCGGCGCAGGTGGGCGTTCTCGCGGGCCTCGCGGGCGAGGGCGAGGCTGAGGCGCTCGCGCATTTCGCCTGCGGCGGCGTGGGTAAAGGTGACGATGAGCATTCTTTCCAGCTCAGCGCCGCCGCGCAGCAGGTCCATGACGCGCTCGATCAGGACACTGGTCTTGCCAGAGCCGGCGGCAGCGCTGACCAGTATGCGGTGGTTGCGGGCCTTGATGGCGGCCAGCTGCGCCGGTGACCACTCATGCATCGGGGTCAAGCTCCGGCTGGCTGTAGAGGCGGTAGAGGTAGCCGTCCAGGTTGCCCCGGTGGGTGATGGCAAGCTGATCGATCTCCAGCCAGCTCATGAGGCTCTCGAGGATCACCAGCCCGGTGGGCAAGATGTGCAGGCGGGTGGGGGGCATGCCGGTTAGCTGCGCGCGCTGCTGGGGCGGCATGCTGGCCAGGCGCTCCAGCCAGTGGGTGACATCAGCGCGGGTGAAGGGCGTCCCCTCCGGGGCGGGCTGGGGCCAGGGGGTAGCGGTGAGGAGGGCGGCAAAGCTGGTGCCGGTGCCGCCGACCAGTGTATAAGCGTCGGGGGGCTCGGGGCGGGGGCGCAGGCCACATGAGACCAGCTCAAAGGCGCTGGCGCGGGCCAGGGTGAGGGAGGCGGGGTCGGTGACGGGCTGCAACTTGTGCAGGCGGGAGGCGCCCAGCTGCAGGCTGACGGAGCTGAGCAGGCCCTGGCCACAGGTGCCGATGGCAAGCTCGGTGGAGCCGCCGCCGACATCGATCATGCCCTGTAGGCCGGGGCGTGGGGGCACGCAGGCGGCGCCCAGGAAGCTCAGCTGCGCCTCCTCCTGGCCGGAGATGATGCGGTTTAGGACGATGGGGCAGAGGGCGGCGATGTAGTAGTCCAGCTCGTTGCGGTTGCTGGCATCGCGCATGGCGGAGGTGGCGATCATGCGGATCTGCTGGGCGCCGGCGGCCTGGGCCTGGTGGTAGAGGGCGCTGACGGCGGCGGCGGTGCGCTCCATGCCTTCCTCGCTGAAGCGCTTGTTGTCGTCCATGGCCAGGAAGAGCGCGGTCTCTTCGCGGCCGCGGACGGGGTTGGAGAGGCTAGGGTCGAGGTCGGCGGTGAGCATGCGCACGGAGTTGGAGCCGATGGCGATGACGCCGGCCCTGCCCACCCTCACAACGCCACCCCTACCGCAGGTTTCCAAAGGGGGATCATCCCCCAATGGTCAGGCCATCGAAAAACTATGTTTTTCGATGGGGTGGGAACCGGCCATCCGCCTACTCGCTGCGCTCGCCGGGCGGCGGATGGCAAGGAA
>CAKTTM010000255.1 GCA_934615145.1 uncultured Clostridia bacterium
GCTGTGACAATGTCTGGCACCATGCCACGCCTTGGCAGTATCAAGGTCAGGGGGCCGGGCCAGAAGGCCAGCGCCAGCGCCTCCGCTCTGTCAGACCAGTGGCAGAGCGCAGCCGCCTCTTCCTTGCCTCTGACATGCACGATCAGCGGGTTATCAGCCGGCCTGCCCTTGGCATCAAAAATGCCAGCGACGGCCTGGGCATCGAGCGCGTGCGCCCCCAGGCCGTAGACCGTTTCGGTCGGGAAGGCGACCACCTGGCCCTTCCCCAAGAGCTCGGCGGCCAGCTTGATGCTGTGCTGATCCGCCGGCAGCAGCTGCGTGTGCATTGACAAGGCATACCCCTTTAACAAACAAGCGGTGAGATGCATTGCATCCCGACCGCTCCCATCAAGTCGGGTTACCCCAAAGTGCCGCTGCTCCCTATTTTTTCACCCGCTGTGTAAAGCAGGCCGGTGCCGCGCACTGAGCTTCAGCCTTCCCCTGACGCGTTGCCGCGGGGGCTTGGCTTCCACTCCCTGACAAAGGCTCCGTAGAATGAAATGTGGGTAAAAACAGGGAACTGGCCAACACTTCAGGAATAACCCTTCCAAGCAAATTATAGAACGCGCGTCCCAAGCTGTCAAGGGCTGGAGCAATAAGCGCAGGCTGCGCACAGCAAAGGGCGCCCTTGCGGGCGCCCAGAGCAAAAGTCCAAGTGATGTCAGTAGGTTTCCTGAAGTTCGATGTTCTTGTAGCGCTTCAGGCCGGTACCTGCGGGGATCAGCTTGCCGATGATGACATTTTCCTTCAGCCCCTCCAGTGGGTCGACCTTGCCCTTGATGGCGGCTTCGGTCAGCACGCGTGTGGTCTCCTGGAAGGAGGCGGCGGAGAGGAAGCTGTCGGTGGCCAGCGAGGCCTTGGTGATGCCCAGCAGCACGCGCTTGGCCACCGCGGGGCGGCCGCCTGCCTGCAGGGTCTCTTCATTGGCCTGTTCGAAGCGGAAGATATCGATCAGGGAGCCGGGCAGCAGGTCGGTGTCACCGGAATCCTCCACGCGCACCTTGCGCAGCATCTGGCGGATGATGACCTCGATGTGCTTGTCAGCTATGCCAACGCCCTGGCTGTGGTAGACGCTGAGCACCTCGCGCAGCAGATACTCCTGCACTGCCTTGACGCCCAGTATCCGCAGCAGGTGATGGGGGTTGATGGACCCGTCGATCAGCTCGTCACCAGCCTGCACGTGGTCGCCTTCCTCCACCTTGAGGCGGGCGCCATAGTGGATCAGGTAGCTCTTCTTCTCGGTTGGGTCCTCATCAGAGGTGATGACGATCTCCCTGCGCTTCTTGGCGGTGCCGATGGACACCTTGCCGCTGATCTCAGCCAGTGTGGCCTCCAGCTTGGGCTTGCGCGCCTCAAACAGCTCCTCAACACGGGGGAGACCCTGGGTGATGTCGATGGCGGTGGCGACGCCGCCGGTATGGAAGTTACGCATCGTCAGCTGCGTGCCGGGCTCACCGATGGACTGGGCCGCGATGATACCCACGGCCTCGCCGATGTCCACATCGCCGCCGTGGGCCAGGTTGGAGCCATAGCAGCGCGAGCACACGCCCGACTGGGAGCGGCAGGTCAGCACGCTGCGCACCTGCATGCGGGTAACGCCGGCCTCGGCGATGGTCTTAGCCAGCCTGTTATCAATGGCGTCATTGATGTGGCAGATGATTTCGCCAGTCACCGGGTGGATGACATCCTCCGCGGCCACGCGGCCGGTGATGCGCTCCTCCATCGGCTCGATCTCGGAGATGGGCTCTACCGTGATGCCGCGCACCTTTTCGCCGCGCGCCTCAAAGCAGTCCACCTCGCGGACGATGACCTCCTGGGAGACGTCGACCAGGCGGCGGGTCAGATAGCCCGAGTCCGCCGTGCGCAGCGCGGTATCGGCCAGCGATTTGCGGCTGCCGTGGGAAGACATGAAGAACTCAAGGACATTGAGGCCCTCACGGAAGTTGGCGCGGATGGGCAGCTCGATGGTCTTGCCGCTGGGGGAAGCCATCAGGCCGCGCATGCCGGCCAGCTGGGCCACTTGGCCAACCGAGCCACGGGCGCCGGAGTTGGTCATCATGTAGATGGGGTTACTCTTGTCCAGCACGCCCATCACCTTGCCCTTGAGGCGGTTGGTGGTGTCGGTCCAGACGGCGATGACGGCCTTGTAGCGCTCGTCCTCGCTCATCAGGCCGCGGCGGAAGCGGCTCTCGATCTTTTCGACTGCCTCGTCCGCCTCATGCAGCCACTGCGTCTTTTCCTCAGGCACCACGATGTCCGCGATGGAGACCGTGATGGCGCCCTTGGTGGAGTAGGCATAGCCCAGGTGCTTGATCTTGTCCAGCACCTCGGCGCAGATGTTGACGCCGTGCACATGGAAGGTGTTTTCCACGATGCGGCCCAGGTCCTTCTTGACCACCTCGTGATCGATCTCCAGCGCGAACATGTCGTCCAGCGACTGGCGGGGCTGGAAGCCCAGATCCTGGGGCACGACCTCGTTAAAAATCAGGCGCCCCAGGGTGCAGTCGATCAGCCGGCGGTCGGACTCGCCCTCAAAGCTGCGCTCAACGCGCACGCTGATGGGGGTCTGCAGGCGGATCAGGCCCTCGAAGTAGGCCATCTCGGCCTCATCGTGGGAGCCAAACACGCGGCGGTAGGGCTTGCCGTTTTCATCCAGCGGCAGCTCGGCCTCGACCGTCAGGTAGTGACAGCCGATGACCATGTCCTGCGCGGGGGAGATGACGGGCTTGCCGTCCTGGGGTTTCATGATGTTATTGGCCGCCAGCATCAGGAAGCGGGCCTCGGCCTGGGCTTCTGCTGACA
>CAKTTM010000256.1 GCA_934615145.1 uncultured Clostridia bacterium
CCATCCTCTACCTGGCGCGGCCGCATGTGGGCACGGACAAGCTGCCCAGGGTGGTCAAGGCCATCCGCCAGGAGGTGGAGCGCCTGGGCGGCGAGGTGCGCTTTGAGGCCAGGCTGACGGGCATCGAGGTGGATGGCGGCCGCCTGCGCGGCGTCCGCTATCGGCAGGCGGGCCAAGCGCATGAGGTAAAGACCGATCAGCTCATCCTGGCGCTGGGCCATAGCGCCAGGGACACCCAGCAGGCGCTGCATCTTCAAGGCCTGCACATGGAGCGCAAGCCCTTTTCGATAGGTGTCCGGCTGGAGCAGCAGCAAAGCCTGATCGACCGCGCGCAGTACGGCCCCTCGGCGGGCAGGCCGGGGCTGCCGGCGGCGGAATATCACCTGGCGATGCGCACGAGCACCGGCCGGGGCGCCTATACCTTTTGCATGTGTCCGGGCGGGCAGGTGGTCAACGCCAGCAGCGAGCGGGGTCACCTCTGCGTCAATGGCATGAGCCCCTATGCCCGCAATGGCCGCAACGCCAACGCGGCGATATTGGTGGATGTGCGGCCGGAGGACTTTCCGGGCGATGATGTGCTCAGCGGCTTTGCCTTTCAGCGGCACTGGGAGGCGCATGCCTTCCGGCTGGGCGGCGGCCAGTGGCGGGCGCCGGCGCAGCTGGCGCAGGATTTCCTGCATGGCAAAGCCTCCATCGCGCTGCAGGATGTGCAGCCCACGGTCAAGCCCGGCATCACCCTCAGCGACCTCAGCCTCTGCCTGCCGGACTTCGCCGTGCAAGGCCTGCGCGAGGCGCTGCCCGCCTTTGAGCGCAAGCTCAAGGGCTATCTGTCTGGCGGCGCGCTGCTGACGGGCATCGAGACCCGCAGCTCCTCCCCCGTGCGCACGCCCCGAGACAGCAGCTACCAGGCCAACATCCGCGGTCTCTACCCCGCCGGCGAAGGCGCCGGCATGGCCGGCGGCATCATGTCAGCCGCGGTGGATGGCCTGCGGGCGGCCAGGGCGCTGTGCGCCAGCCTCACCCCCTAATATTACAGAATCTTTACAAACCGCTGCTTTCGCGCTATGCTACGCACAGGTGGTCTGCGTGCAGGCCTCCCATCGATTGATTACTCGGAGGCCCAATGTCCAACTGGAATCCCCCGCCCAATCAGGAGCATGACTACTTTCAGAGCCAGCCGGGCTTCGCCGGGCCGGGCGCGCCGCCGCAGGGTGGCTTGCCGGTCTTTGACGAGGAGGACGATGGCTTTTTTACGCAGGCGCCGGGACCCGGTCGGCCCAGGACGCAGGCGGGGCCTGGCCCTGCCGTGCCGCCGCCCTATGAGGGCAGCATCCAGACGCCTGCCAACCCCTTTGCGCAGTTCCCCCAGGCGCCGCTGACGCCGGGGGGCACGATGCAGCATGTCCCCAGCGGCAGCCCGCCGCCGCCGGGGCAGGATCTGCCCGAGCGCGTGCCCTATCAGGCGCCGCCCAGGCGCCGCAGTCTGATGATCTATCTGTATATCGGCCTGGGCGCGCTGGTGCTGGTGCTGGGTGTGATGGGCATCACCCAGCTGCTGGATAAGCGTCAGGCCCGCACCGCCATCGTGCAGATATCCGAGCAGGGCTCCACCCACGCGGGCAGCGCTGTCATCGTGCGCGACGAGATGGTCTTCATGCAGGAGGGCGTCAGCGACATCAAGTATATTTCCGAAGAGAACGCCACCGTCACCCGCGGCGACCCGGTCTGCACGGTGTACACCACCGGCTTTAGCAACCGCGAGTTCAACCAGCTGCAGGGCTACCGCCAGCAGATCAAGGAATACCTGAAGATATTGCAGGGCGAATCGGTGACGCCGGATACCCGGCTGCAGCTGCTGGACACCACCATATTCGACCGCGCGGTGGAGACCCGTGCCCTGGTGCAGGGCGCGCATGGCAACCTGCTCAACCAGGAGAGCCTGCTCAAAGAAGCCATCAGCAGCCGCTACAGCTATCTCAAGCAAAAGTACCCCGACGACACCAAGCTGACAAGGCTCTACGACAACGAGAACAACCAGCTGCAGCGCATCGACACCTGGACCAAGCAGTACACGGCCAGCGACAACGGCATCGTGTCCTTCTACACGGACGGCTTTGAGGGTGTGCTTAACATGAGCAACTACACCCAGTACGATCCGCGCCAGGTGCAGGCCATGTATGAGGGCAAGGTGCCCGCTACCTTTGAGCGGCCCAAGAACAGCGTGGACATCTACCGCCTGGTGCGGCCCTATGAATGGGGCGTGCTGATGCTGGCCGATGACCTGAGCTGGAACCCGGTGGTGGGCGAGCAGTACCAGGTCATGATCGAGAGCTTTGACAATACCACGGTGTCGGGCACGGTGGAGAGCGTGACGCGCTCGGGCGGCGACCTGCTGGTGCGCCTGACGGTATCCTCGCCCGTGGGCCCAGTGCTCAACATACGCTCCTGCCATGTGCAGCTGTCCACCAGCCAGATCACCTACGAGGTGCCCAGCTCCGCCATCGTCAACAAGGATGGCCAGATCGGCGTGGTGGTGCAGTTCAAGGAGGGGCTGTTCATCGTGCCAGTGGTGGTGGTCAGCCAGGATGCCACGCAGGCCTTTGTGGTGCCGGTCAATCCGGGCCACCTCTACCAGGGGCTAACGGTGGTCTTATACTAAACCGATAGGCGCGGCTTGCGCCAATCCGGCAAAGCCCCTATAATGGGTAAGATTAAATCATCCCGCTACGCGCAAACGCTGGAGGAATCAGATGGATTTTCGCTCCGCACTGGATCAGGTCAAGCAGTTC
>CAKTTM010000257.1 GCA_934615145.1 uncultured Clostridia bacterium
GCTGCAGACCAGCCTGGAGGGCCGATTCTCACCGCTGAACCATGTCTCCAAAGAGGATGTGACCCAGGAGATCGCCAGGCTCCAGGCAGAGGGCTGACACCATGCGCCAGCCGCGCCTGAGGGCCAGGCTTCTGCTGATGCTGATATTGCTGACGCTCAGCTTCATATGGGGCAATTCATTGGACAGCCGCGCCGCCTCGCTTGACAAGAGCGGGCGGGTGCTGGCCTTGCTGCGCCCCTTTATCCTGGCGCTGCCCCTGCCGGCCCTGCATGCGCCCGAGGCCATGAGCGCCTTCGTGCGCAAGCTGGCGCACTTTGTGGAGTTCTTCATCCTGGGCGGCCAGCTGATGCTGCTGTGGCGGCTGATCAGGCCGCGGGCCAGGATGGCTACGCCCTTGGCGCTCAGCGTCGGCGCCGCCTGCATCGATGAGGGCCTGCAATTTGTCAGCGGCCGGGCGCCCATGGCACAGGATGTGCTGCTGGACAGCCTGGGGGCGCTGGCGGGCATCGTATTGGTCTGGCTGTTGCGCTCACGTGGATCAAGGATAAGGGGGACCGGGCATGCTTGACTTTCTGCAGCGGGATCCCTGGGGCTTCCTGCAGTTCATGCTCTATCGTGCGCCTGCCGTGCTGCTGGCGTTGACGCTGCATGAGGTGGCGCACGGCTACGCGGCGCTGAGGGCGGGCGACCCCACGGCGCAGCGGATGGGCCGCCTGTCGCTCAATCCCTTAAAGCATCTGGATCCCATCGGCACGCTGTTTCTTTTCCTGCTGGGCTTTGGCTGGGCCAAGCCGGTGCCGGTCAACCCCAACAATTACCGCCGCGGCGCCAAGGACGACCTGATCGTCTCCCTGGCCGGTGTCACCACCAACTTCATACTCTTTGTGCTCAGCACCCTGCTGGCCATCGGCGTGGGCCTGCTGCTGTATCAGGGAGAGGTGCTTGGCTACTACGGCCTGGACTTCTTTCTCAACTTTGACAAGGCGGGCTTTTCGCTGCAGCTCTTTCCCCAGTACGCGGGGGAGCTGACGCCCATCCTCAAAACGCCCTGGTTGCTGCATGTGCAGCGCTTTTTGCTGCACCTGTGCCTGATCAACCTGGGCCTGGCGCTGTTCAACCTGCTGCCCATCCCACCGCTGGATGGCTTTCATGTGGTCAATGACCTGATCTTCAAGGGGCGGCTGCGCCTGCATCCTCGTGCCTTCCAGATCGCCCAGGGCGCGCTGTTTGTGCTGTTGTTTGCCACCGACATCATCAGCAATATCATCAGCGGCGCCATCAGCCTGGTGCAGGGCCTGGTGCTCACCGGCGCCTTGCGCCTGTTTGGGCTGTAGGAGGGCAGGGCATGTCGCTGACGCTGGAGCTGAAGGATTTTTCCGGGCCGCTGGACCTGCTGCTGTTCATGGTGGGCAAGGCCAAGATCGATATCCGCGATATCTTTGTCTCCCAGATCACCGATCAGTACATACGCTTTGTGCAGCAGTCTCCGATGCTGGACATGGACGATGCCTCAGCCTTTATCCAGATGGCGGCGACATTGCTTGAGATCAAATCCCGCGCGCTGCTGCCCAAGCCACCGCCGCCTGAGGAAGAGGATCCGGCGGAGCTATTGATACGCCAGCTGGAGGAGTACGCGCTGTTTAAGCAGATCGCGGCCGACATGCAGGGCTTTGAGAAGGCGGCAGCCAAGGTCTATCAAAAGCTGCCGGAGGAGTATCCCCTGCCGCCGCCCAGCTTTGAGATATCCGGCCTGACGCTGGAAGGGCTGATGGCCGCCTTTCAGACGGTGCTGGGCCGCGCGCCCAAGGAGGACGCTGACAGCCCTGAAAGCCTGGCGCAGCGCATCATACGCGACGAGCACAGCGTGCCCGACTGCATGCTGAGCATCATGCGGGTGCTAAAGCGCGGCAGCCAGCGCTTCAGCGGCCTGCTGAGCCAGCGACCCCACCGCGAAGAGGTGGTCACCTATTTTCTGGCGCTGCTGGAGCTGCTGCGCCTGGGCCGCATCAGGGCCACACAGGATGAAAACTACGGCGAGATACTGCTCAGCCGCCCATAGGAGCAAGACGAGTGAACGCGCAAGACCTGTCCAACATCATTGAAGCCATCCTCTATGTATCCGGCGAGCCGGTCGCCACCGCCGACCTGGCCCGCGCGCTGGAGCTGACGGTGCCCCAGGTGCTTTCTGCCCTGGACGCGCTGGAGCAGTACTACGACAGCCAGCACAGGGGCCTCGCGCTCAAGCGCTTTGGTGAGCATGTGCAGCTGGCCACGCGGGCCGACTACGCGCCCTATATCGAGCGGCTGTTGCAGCCCACGCAGAAGCAATCCCTCTCCCAGTCGGCGCTGGAGACCCTGGCCATTGTGGCCTATCGCCAGCCTGTGACGAGGCTCGACATGGAGGCGGTGCGCGGCGTCAAGTGCGACTACTCCATCCAGTCGTTGCTGAACAAGGATTTGATACGCGAGGTGGGCCGCAAGGAGACCATCGGCAGGCCCATCCTCTACGGCACCACCGATGCCTTCCTGTCGCACTTTGGCCTGCGCAGCCTGCAGGAGCTGCCCCTGCCGCCCGATCTGCCGACTCCGCCGGAGGAACAGATCACCTTTCCTACTGTGTAATGTATCAACAAGCAATCGCCCGGGCCGATGTGGCCCGGGCGATCGATGTATATCCGCTTGATTAGAGCAGCTTGATGGTGTTGCGTATCCTGGTGAAGACACCCTCGTAGTCGATATTGTATTCAGCAGGGTCGGTCATGTGGATGGTCAGCAG
>CAKTTM010000258.1 GCA_934615145.1 uncultured Clostridia bacterium
GCAACACACAGCCCCAGCCCAATGCCCGGTAAGAGGCGGCGGATGTGCTGCGTCAGGCTATCACGCTTTGGCTGGCGCAAGAGATAGAGAGCTATCAGAAGAGGGCCATAGAGAGCATTAAATGGCCTGCAGCCCACAGCCAAAGCGTAGCTGATCAGTCCCAGCGTCGGCCGGTCTGCATCCAGCCAGTCGATCGCTAGGCAAGTCCACATGAAGGCCATCACCTGCGCCTGATACCAGACCGCGCCGCTGAGCAGCAGTGGCAGCATGGAGGAGGCAGCACATATCAAATAGGCCATGACGGCAGACGGCCAGGGCCGCCACTGGGCACGCTGCAGCAGCCTTGTCAGGGCAAAGAATGCAATGAGGATATAGAGCCTGATCAGCAGCCCGTCGGGAACAAAGGCACCAAAGAGGAAGCTGAGCAGGTAGATGGGCAGGCTAGGGACTGGGGGAAAGCTGACAAAGTACCGGCCATGATAGATGGCAAGCTCGAGATGTGGCACATCGCTTAGCAGCCAGCTGCGGCCCTCACGCCAGGCCATGGCCTGTAATGTATAGCTGTTGTAAGGCGAGGGCACAAGCAGGCCCATGCCGTGATAGAGGTGAAGCGCCAGCAGGGTCGCCATCAGCGCCATGGCCAACATCCAGGCTGGCCAGGTTTTTTCACGGCGACTCAAATGACTCATGCTTCATCCTCCTGTCGTGAAGATTATAACACCTCCTCATACATAGCGGCAAACAAAAGAACCGCCCAGTGAAGGGCGGCTCTTGTAATGGGAAAAACTCTTACTTGGCGTTCTCGGCAGCCTTCTTGAGCGCTTCCAGATAGCCATCAACGGAGATGGTGACGGAGGTCTTCAGATCTTCCACATCCGGCACGGCGGGGTGAGCGTCATCGCGCTGGAACACCTTGAGGCCCAGCACCTCCTCGACCGTCTTGCCAACGCAGTACTCTGCGAAAGCTGCGATCTGCTCATTCCATTCCTTGCCGATCTGGCTGGCGCCCCTCATGCCATAGGCATCGCCCTTTTCCAGCTTGGTGAGGATCTTCTCAGGCGCGGGCAGCACCGGCTTGCCGGCGTTGTCAAACTGGATCTTGGTCTGCTGGACATCCCAGGTGACGGAAACGATCTTGCCTTCCGCATCGAGCACCAGGCTGCACACGGTGGTGTTGACCTGCGCGGCGCCGGGCTTGTCGGCGGTGGCTTCGGCAACGGAGCCGATGGAAGTAACCATGCCAAGGCCATAGGTATCAGCCAGGGCAACAGACACCAGGGTCAGGGACAGTAGGGCAACCAGAACCAGTGACACGAACTTTTTCATAGTGGTATTGTGACCTCCTTTTTTGTTCGGCCACAGTTTATCACGAAACAAAAGGGATGTCAAGAGAAAAACTAACTTTTCAACGACAAAATTACAACACAAGACGACCGGCAGCGTTGAGTGGCAAATCGGCCTTGACTAATGCTAACACAGGTGCTAACATTCATTGGACTTATCCATGCTGGTGCATGCGGAACGGAAGGTATAACATTGGTCACTTACGTGGATACCGCCACTTGGGAATGGGGCCCATCGGTCGTGTGCCTGGGCTATTTTGATGGGGTTCACATCGGTCATCAAGCATTAATCAGGCTGACTGAGACCCTGGCCCAGGAGATTTCCATCGTGTCCTGCGTACACAGCTATGATGTACCCCCGATTTCGCTGCTTAAACCGGACATCCCCTGTCAGGTCCTGACCAGCTTTCAGGAGAAGTGCGATCTGCTGCAGCGCTATGGTGCCGGGATCGTGGCCATCAGCCACTTCAATGACCGGCTGCAGCACATGCCTGGGGAGCGTTTCTTCCGCGAGGTGCTGATGGAGCGGATGCAGGCCAAGCATCTGGTGGTGGGCTTTGACCATCGCTTCGGCTTTCGCGGGGATACCGATGTCACGCGGCTTCAACAGCTGTGTGACCAGCATGGACTGGGGCTCAGCGTAGTGCCTGCGGTCAGGACGACGGGCGGGCAAACGGTGTCTAGCAGCAGTATCCGGGCTGCGCTAAGAGAAGGCAACTATGCGCTGGCCCAGGAGATGCTGGGCAGGCCGCTGACGGACAGTCAGCTCAGCTGCGGTTGCAGGCAGCAACTTTCGTGATCGGGTCGACTCAAATCACTTGGAGGATGCATCGATGAAGAAAAAGATGGCGGCATGGATTGCACTGGGCATCATCACCCTGGTGGCCGCACTGGCACTGGCACTGACCAATGAGGTCACCAAGGATGTCATTGTCAAGCAGGCGGCGCAGGCAGAGGATGCTGCCCGCAAGGCAGTGCTGCCTGAGGCTGACAGCTTTGAAGAGCTGACGCTGGAAGACATGGGTCAGCTGGGCAAGCTGTTTGTCGGCATGAAGGACGGCCAGCCCGCTGGCTATGTGGGCCTGGTGGATGCCAAGGGCTACGCCGGTCCTGTCCAGGTCATCGCCGGTGTTGATGATCAGGGCAAGATTACTGGCGTCTCCGTGGGCGGCAGCGCCTTTGCCGAGACCGCCGGTCTGGGCGGCAAGGCCAAGGATCCTGCCTTCTATGGTCAGTTCGCCGGCAAGCAGAGCCCCATCAGGGTGGTCAAGACCGCAGATGCCAGGGCTGACAACACCATTGACGCCATTACTGCCGCCACGATCACCACCAACGCGGTGACCGGCGCGGTCAATAATATTGCCAGCGTTGTCGACGGCTATCTCAATCCCGATGATGGCCTGGCAGCTGAGGGCACCACCTATAC
>CAKTTM010000259.1 GCA_934615145.1 uncultured Clostridia bacterium
GGCTCGTCCTGCCCATTCGCCACCACCAGGCAGCGGCTGAAGAAAAGCGCGGACCTGGCCGCATAGACATCCTGGAAGTAACGCTGCATATCCCCGCGGTGGGCTGCCGCCTGCACCTGATCATCAAAGGGAAAAGCCTCCCAAAGGGGAAGCTCATCAGGGCGCAGCAGCCGGACAGAAAAGCCCGCTGGCAGCGCGCGCATCTGCTCCTGCCGGGGCTGGCGGCAAATCATGAACAGGTTCATCGCCCCTGCGCCAGCACATCGGCCAAGCGGCCCAGCTGTGCCATGTCCAGCGCCTCGCCGCGAACTTTCAAGTCCAGCCCAGCCTGGCTCAGCGCCGCCTGGGCCTGATCTCGGCTCAGCTGGAAGGCGGGCATCAGGTTGTTGAGCAGGGTCTTGCGCCGCATGGCAAAGGCGGCCTGCACCAGGCGGAAGAATAGCTTCTCAGCGGCCACCTTGACCGCGGGCGCCTGCCGCAGGGGCATGGTGACAAAGACGCTCTCGGCCTTGGGCGGTGGATGGAAGGCGCCGCGCGGGATATCGCGCGCCAGGCGCGGCAGCGCCCGGTACTGGGCCAGTATGGCCAGCGGGCCATAGGCGGGGGTGCCTGGCAGGGCCAGGATGCGCTCTGCCGCCTCGCGCTGCACCATCACATTAAGGGACTTGATCGGCAGCGGCAGGTTGAGCAGCAGGTTCAAAATGGGCGTGGTCAGGTAATAGGGCAGGTTGGCGATCACATGAAAGGGGCCCAGGGGCGCCAGCAGCCGGGGCAGGTCCACCTGCATCACATCGCCGTGCACCAGCTGTACATTGTCAAGGCCATGCAGCGTGACCCGCAGGATGGGCAGCAGGTCCTCATCAACCTCCAGGGTGATCAGCTCCCTGACCTTCTTGGCAATCGCTGCCGTCAGGCCGCCCAGCCCCGGCCCGATCTCAAAGACCGCGTCCTCTATGCCCACATCAGACAGCGCCACCAGCTCATCCAGCAGCGCCTCATCGGTGATGAAGTGCTGGCCCAGCGCCTGCTTGGCCACATAGCCCCGCTGCTTCATTGCCTGACCATCTGGTGGATGCTGGCGACGACGACCGCGGGATCGGCGGCCTTGAACAGGCCCGTGCCCATGACCAGCTGCTGTATGCCCGCGTCGATGCACAGCTGGGCGTTGTCCTTGGTGACGCCGCCATCCACCGATATCAGGCCCTCAAAGCCCTGCTCGCGCAGCCAGATGGCCTTTTTGAGCGTCTCGGGCCGCATGGTCTGCCCGCCAAAGCCGGGCTCCACACTCATGATTAGCACCAGGTCCATCAGCGGCAGGGCCTCGCGCAGGCTCTCGATGGGGGTATCCGGCCGCAGCGACAGCCCGGCCGCCAGGCCCCGCGCGCGGATGGCGTGCAGCGCCTGGAAGGCCTTGTCGCCCCGCTCGATATGCGCGGTCAGCGCGTCAACACCAGCATCAGCAAAGACCGACACATAGTCCTGCGGCTCCATCATCATCAGGTGAGCGTCGAAATAGACATCGGGAAAGCCGCGGCGCAGCGCCTTGACCACGTCGGGGCCAAAGGTCACATTGGGCACGAAGTTGCCATCCATGATGTCCAGGTGCAGCAGGTCGGCCCCGGCGTCCAGCATGCGCTGGACATCCTGCTTCAAATGAAGGAAATCCGCCGACAGCACCGAGGGCGCCACGCGCGGCTGTGTGGTCTTGATCTTACTTGTATCTCGCATCCCAAACCTCCTTGACCAGGGCCATGAGCTCCTGGTAGCGCGCCATGCGCGACTGATCGATATCGCCTGCCTCCACCGCCTGCCTGACCTGACAGCCAGGTTCGGACAGGTGCAGACAGGGCTGAAAACGGCAAGGGCCCAGGCCCTCAAACTCCGGGTAATACTGGGGCACATCCTCAGGCGCCAGGTCTGAGGGTATATTCAGCAGGGAGAAGCCCGGTGTGTCCAGCACCTGCAGGCCATTGGCATACAGCAGCGTGGTGTGCCGGGTGGTCTGCCTGCCCCGGCCGATGCGCTCGCTGATGCTGCCGGACACCAGATCTATGCCAAGCAATGAGGACAGCAGGGCGCTCTTGCCCACGCCGGACTGCCCGGCCAGGCAGCTCAAGCCCCCGCGCATGGCCTCGCGCAGCGCCTCCAGCCCCTCGCCCGTGTGGGCGCTGACCCGCAGCACCTGGGCGTCTGCGCCGCGGTAGACCCGCGTCATCTGCTGATGCAGCTGCCCCTGATCCAGGTCGCTCTTGTTGATGGCCAGCACCGGCCTGATGCCCTGCATGCGGGCAAAGAGCAGCAGCTTGTCGATCAGCAGCCAGTCGGGCAGGGGCTCTGGCGCTGCCACCACCACCATCCGCTCGATATTGGCCACCGGCGGCCTGAGGCACAGGCTGCTTCGGGGCTCGATCTGCTCCAGCCAGCCATGCTCCTCGCCACTGCGGGGGGTAAAGACCACCCGGTCACCGGGCAAGGGCTTGATGTCATCGCGGCGGAACTTCTTCTGCGCGCGCAGGGTATAGGTCTGCCCCGCCTCATCGCGCACGGTGTACAGCCCGCCCCGGCCCTCCACGATCACGCCCCGCATCAGGGCGTGGGGCTGGGCTGGCTGAGCACATAGACCGCCAGCTCCAGGGTGGTGCCGGTCATCACCTTTTCCCCCGCTTTGGGGCTCTGCGCCGCAACGCGGCCGGCCTGCAGGGGATCCTCCATCACGACCTCGCTGATCTTGTTGACGATGAGCCCCAGGTTTTGCAGCCGCAGCAGCC
>CAKTTM010000260.1 GCA_934615145.1 uncultured Clostridia bacterium
AGCAGTGCATGCTAAAGACATCCTGCTTGGGCAAGATATAGTTCATCACGCTAAAGACGCTCTTTTTGATCTCGCCCGAGTACTGGCTGCCCGCCACGATGACCAGCTTGCGCTCAAAGGAGACGATGATGGCGGCCTCTGAATTGACGCCGTCGATCTCCGGGATGCACTTGAAGCCGGGGGCGGCGATGATAGTAAAGTCAGGGGCATAGGTCTCGAGCTCTTCGGCGGTGGGGCGCAGCAGCAGCTGATGGATGAAGAGGTTCTGCGAGGCCATCTCGTTGATGATGCGGAAGGACTTGCGGTAGCTGGGGTCAGCGCCCGCAAAGCCGTCAAATACAAAGAGTTCACGGTTTTGCAGATAGGCCGTCATCTTCTTGTAGATGGCGTCAAACTTCTCCACCGAGATCGGCACATTGACCTTGCCCCAGGCGATATCGTCGTGGATGCTGGGCTCATCGACGATGAAGCGGTCATCCGGGCTGCGGCCTGTATACTTGCCGGTTTTGACCACCAGGGCGCCGGTCAGGCTCAGCGTACCCTCCCCGCGCCGCAGGGCATGTTCCGTCAGCTGGGCAGGATTCAGGTTGTGATACAGTTGTTTGACCTGAATGATGCCTAAGGATTCCAGATTGAGCTCGGACATGTCTACCTCCTGTATGTTTCCCGTTTGCCGGGATATGATGTGATTGGGCACAGGCAACAACCTGTTCCATTCTTACCCACCTTTACCTTATTCCACATCCTTGCCTGCCTTCCTGCCAGTCTCGGCATCATTTTCTCAATTTGTTTTTCCTGGCCCTCAGGCGGCGCGGCAGCGGCGCCGCTTGGATTGGCAGGCCAAAGATGGTATACTCTGCCGCAAAAGGGGGAGCGCTGATGGAGAGCTATCTGGGCCACCGGCAGCGGCTGCGCGAGCGATTTGCCCGCGCCGGCCTGGAGGGTTTCGCGCCCCATGAAGCGCTGGAGTTGCTGCTGTGCTACGCCATCCCAAGGCGCGATACCAAGCCGCTTGCCCACGCGCTGATCAAGCGTTTTGGCTCGCTGCCCGGGGTGCTGAGCGCCTCCAGTCAGGAGCTGCAGACGGTCTCCGGCATCGGGGAGAGTGCGGCGACGCTGCTTGCCCTCATGCTGCCGCTATTGCGGATGTACCAGCAGCAGGGCCTGGCCGAGCACCCGCAGCTGGACCAGGCGGCTGAAATACGAGCCTACTGCCGGGCGCTCTATTTAGGCCAGCGCTATGAGCAGCTCTATGTGCTGGCGCTGGACGCCAAGGGCAAGCTGCTGCTGCGCACGCTGATATCTTCTGGCGACGAGGGCGAGACCGCGGTCTACCCGCGGCTGATCGTGTCCGCCCTGCTCAGCGCTGGTGCCGCGGCCGCGGTGCTCTGCCACAATCATCCCGGCGGCAGCGCCCAGCCTTCCCAGGCCGATATCCAGATGACAAGGGCGCTGGACGCCCTGCTCAAGCCCCTCCACATCCGCCTGATCGATCACATCATCGTGGCGGGGGAGGACTGTTATAGCCTGCGTGACAGCGGGCTGATACTGAACGAATGAGCAAACGCACAGATGGGCCGAGGATTTTTGATGGCTGCGCTAAGCCGAGAGAGCGAGGCGTAGCGGCGCCTACGCTGAGCGAAAGAGGCGACGCGCGGGTGCAAAAGACCGGCTCATCGAAGCGTTTACGATTGAGTTCAGTATGAAATGAGATAAAGGTGGATATGTATCGATGGCAAGAAAACGCAGGGGGCCCATTATGAGCCTCATCCGGCTGGTCTTTGGCCTGGCCTTCCTCTTTGTGCTGGCCTACGCCGGGCTGTTGGGCTATCAGCTGTGGCTGGAGCACAACATTCCCGCACCCAAGCCTTCGGACGCCATCATCGTGCTAGGCGCCCAGGTCAATGCCGACGGCCAGCCCTCCAAACAGCTCACGCTGCGGCTGGAGGAGGCGCTGAAGGCCTATCAGGCAGCGCCCATGACCATCGTGGTTACCGGCGCGCAGGGGGTCAATGAGCCAGCCAGCGAGGCCTCGGTCATGAAGGGCTGGCTGACGGCGCGCGGCGTACCGGCCGAGCAGGTGCTGACGGACGAGATCAGCTTCAATACCCAGCAGAACATCCAGAGCGCCCGCGATCTGCTTCCGCCAAATACCAAGCAGGTGCTCATCATCACCAGCGACTATCATCTGCCCCGCGCCATGGCCATCGCCCGCGATCAGGGCCTGGACCCCAGCGGCATCGGCAGCCCCATACTGCCCGAATACTGGATCAAGAACCACGCCCGCGAGACGCTGGCCTGGGGCAAGTACCTGCTCAACAAGTTCCTGCCCTTTATTCCAACAGAATAGGCTTACTCCGTGCCCATCTCATGCGCCAGCCGCCTTGTCAATAGCGGCAGGCGCTTTTCCTTGTCGCCCAGCACCCACATCAGCTTGGTCAGCGCCGCCTCGCTGGTCATGTCGTGCGCGCCGTAAATGGCGCTTTGCAGCACATGGCGACCCACCTCATAGATGGAGAAGTCCGCCTTTTCATACAGGCACTGCGTGGTCACCAGGGTGTAGATGCGCTGCTCGGACAGCCTTTCCAGGCTCTCTAAAAGGTTGCGGCGTATGTAGTGCAGCCCACCCAGGCCAAAGGCCTCCAGCACCAGGCCGTGATAGCCCGCGCGGATGATGTGGTCGAATATCTCCGCAGGTGGCCGTATCGGGGCGTGAACGGAATCTATTATTTCGGTGAATCGGGAC
>CAKTTM010000261.1 GCA_934615145.1 uncultured Clostridia bacterium
GTGCAAAGTCTCTGCGATGACATCCTTGTTGCGATAGTCCACATCGGCGAACATCAGATAATCATAGTTGCCCTTGCCCTGATCGACATCGGGCGCGAAGCCCTTGTTCTCCCCCACGATCAAGAAGACGCCGTTATCACCCGTCATGTCATCATGATCGACCGCTGTGAAGTGCTGAAAGCCCCATACAAACTGGCTGTATTTGCCCTGGCGGCCAGGGTAGGTAAAGCGCGTCCAGCCTCGGATGTCATGGGGCTCTGAAATGTTATGCAGGCGGTTGTTCGGATCCACCTTGATGGCCTGAAAGACCTCCGCTTCGTCAGCGCCAGCCTTGTGGTTGAGCACGATGTCGCCGTAGACCTGCACGCCCTGATCGTGCAGCGCCTGTATCATGCCCTCCAGCTGCGCCCTTGTGCCGTACTTGGTGCGCACATTGCCCTTCTGGTCAAACTCGCCCAGGTCGTACAGATCATAGACGCCGTAACCCACATCGTTGGTGCCTGTCGCCTTGCAGCAGGGCGGTATCCACAGGCCACCCACGCCCATGTCCTTGAGCTGGGGCGCCATCTCGCGCAGGCGCTCCCAGTGCTGGCCGTCATCGGGCAGATACCATTCATAGGCCTGGAACATGATCTTGTTCTCCGGCGTGGCGACATCATCGGCCTGCATGAGGGGGTTGTGCAGGCTGATGCCCTGGCGCTGGGCCGCCTCGACGGCCTTTTGAGCCAGCTGCTGCTCCGCCTCGGGCGGCAGCGTGCCGGTCGCCTCCTGATGCACGATGTCGATGCGCTTGTTCTCGTCCATGGCTGCCTCCTTGCCTTGTCGGCCGGGCTCTGGGGCCCCTGCACATGGTAAACAGATGGCAAAGCCTTGTCAATCTCGCCTTGCAGCACCTTGACGGCGCATGGCTGCTCATGTAGAGTTGGCTTCAATCATCAGAAAAGAGGTAGCCGCCATGCACAGCTACGCCACGCTGCAGAATGATCTCAAGGCCATGGGCCTGCGCCCCCAGGATACGGTGCTGATCCACAGCTCCATGAAGGCCATTGGCCCGGTGGAGGGCGGCGCTGAGAGGGTGCTGGACGCGTTGGGCAATTATTTCACCGATGGGCTGCTGTGCTTCCCTACGCTTAGCTGGGAGACCTCGGACATGCCCGCGCCCGCCTATGATGTGATGCAGACACCGGCCATCGTGGGCATACTGCCCGAGCTCTTCCGCAGGCGCCCTGGGGTACGCCGCGGCGCCAACCCCACGCACTCGATCAGCGCGCTGGGCCAGAACGCTGAGGCCTTCGTCGCAGGTGACCATCTTGACGGCACACCCTGCGGCCCACAGTCCAGCTGGCGCAGGCTGGTGGATCGTGACGCCTGGATCCTCATGGTGGGCTGTGACCTGCGGCAATGCACCTTTATCCACGGCGTGGAAGAGTGGTGCGATATCCCCGACCGCCTGGGCGAGGCCAAGCCCTATCTGGTCACCCTGCCTGACGGCAGCCAGCGCAGCCAGCTGCACCGCGCCCATGGCGCCAACCCCTCGGTCAACTACTGGAAGATCGAGGAGGGCTTGGCCAAGGTGGGTTTCCTTGGCTATCACCAGCTGGGCAATGCGCGCACGCTGGTCATGCGCGCGCGGGAGCTCTTTGCCTTCGCCGCGGGCTGCCTGAGCATGGATCCGCATCTATTTGACAATCCAGAAGACAAAAAGTCTACATAAGAACAAGACCACGGATCTTCACCCGCGGCCCCACGCTGTGATACAAGGGGTCTATCAACCCATGCCTGACATCAGCCTGGCCACCAGGCTCAGCAGGGTGGGGAAGATGGTGATGACCACAATTAGCCTCATCACCTGCAGCAGCACCAGTTTGACATCATAGACTCCCAGGTCTGCGGATATCAAGGCCATGTCGCTGGCGCCGGCGGGCGTGGCGGCAAGGTAGGATTCGCGCCGGCCAAAGAGGCCATTGCGCTGCAGCAGCCAGCCGATCAGCAGGGCGCCAAACGAGTAGCTGATCAGCAGGATAATAGCAGGCAGGGCTAGCAGCTTGAGTTCCAGCACCTGTGCCATGCCAATACCGGCGCCCACATAGAGGCCTGCCAAATACTGGGCACTACGCCTGATAGGCCCCAGCAGGCAGGCCTTGGGATAGAGCAGCTTGAAGGTGATGGAACCCATCGCCGCAAAGGCCATGGTGCCGCCGGGCACCGGGCTGGCGCGGCCCAGCAGGCCAAAGCCTGTGGCGACCACCAGTGTCAGCAGGCTATTGGGCAAGTCCGCCTTGTGTTGATCGACGGGCTGCTCTGCCTTGCCCTCCCGCCGCTCCTGCGGCAGCCTGGCGATCAGTGAAGGAAAAATGGCGATACCCATGATGAAGCGCACAAACTGCAGTGCCAGCACCTTGCTGGAGTCGGCCCCCATATCGGCGGCGATGATGGGGATATCGCTCAGCCCGCCTGGCACGCTTGACATCAAGGACGTCAGCGGATCCAGGGGACTGACCAGATAAATCAACAGACCGCTGACGATATTGATGATCAGATAGCAGCCCAGCACGATGGCGGAGGCCTTGAGCGTGGCGCGCATCTGGCGCAGATCCTCCCTGCGCACCCCCACACCAATGAAGGCGCCAGCCACGATCTGGGCCGCCACCTTGGTCCAGGTGGGCGCAACCGCCTGCCCGGTCAACAGATTGTAGGCACTGGCGCCCACCACGGCGCCCACCATCATGCCGCCTGGTCCTTTC
>CAKTTM010000262.1 GCA_934615145.1 uncultured Clostridia bacterium
CCTTTGGGCTGTCATACTGAACGCAATCGTAAACGCTCGGGTGGGCCTGTCTTCTTGCGCCTGGGCGTCGCCTCTTTCACTCAGCGTAGGCGCCGCTACGCTTCGTTCTCTCGGCTTAGCGCAGCCATCAAAAAGCCTCGGCCCATCGGTGCGTTTCCTCATTCATTCAGTAGCAGTATAGCATGGGTCAGGTGGCGGGCGCAACGCGCGCCCGGCACCAAGTTTTTACAAGCTCTTAACAATTTGGTCTTGAACTGGCCTTGTCCGCAGGCGCGCTTAGGGGTAAGATGAATGGGGAACAAGGCCATTATGTGACAAGGTGGAGCGAAGTGGCCCAGGCTCAAAGGAGAAAACATGGTTAAGAGAATCATTTCACTGATGCTGTGCCTGGCGATGCTGTTGGGCCTTGGCTTGACGGCGCCCGCGCAGGCCCAGGCGGGCAGCGTGGACTTGTTCGCGCAGGATGAGACCAGGGGCGCCAACTCCATGGTGATACACAAGGGTGAGCTGCTCGTCCGCGCACAGTACGGCCTGTATGCCTACAAGGATGGCGATGAGGCCCCCCGGCTGCTGGTGAGCCTGGAGCGCAATTACTTCGCCAGCGGTGAAGAGGAGGCCGATTACTTTGACACCCTGCTGGCGGAGGGCGAGCAGCTCTACGGCTATCAGATGCAAAGCGGCAAACTCTACCCACTGACGCTGGAGGCTGACAAGCTGGTCTATGGCCAGGCCGTGACGCTCGACCTGTCTACCCAGAAGCAGGATCAGGGGGACGAATATACCTACATCAACCAGCCCGAGCAGATGCTGATGGATGGCGGCAGGCTCTATATGGTCTTCAAGACCTATGACCAGGGCGGCCCCAAGACCAGCCTGCTGAGCTTTGACCTGCAGACCGGCGCCATGACGCCGGTCGATGCGCCCCATGTGCAGCGCCTGTCCTCCTACAAGGATGGTCAGCTGTTGGCCCTGGTGCTGGATGAGGCCAATGCCTGGAATGCCCGTTCGGGCGAGGTGGCGGCACCCATGATCGCCGCGCTGGATCCCAAGACAGGCAGGCTCAGCGACATTGGGCCCAGTCCCTATGCCTTCTCTGGCTCGGGCCTTGGCCTTGTCTATGACGCGGCCAGCGACAGCATCTACCTGCTGGGCTCGGCCGAGATCTCCCGCCGGGATGCCCAGGGACAGACGCAGGTCTGCGCCTATCTGAGCAGCAGCCAGCTCTGGGGCTTCAGCGCCGGGCAGCTCCTGCTGCTGGGTCAAGACAGGATCGCGGTGGGGAGCATGGATGGCATCTATCTGCGCGGCACTGATCCCAGCCAGTTGCCCAGCCAGCGCCTGACCATTTACGGCAGCTATGAGAGCCCCACCCACCGCAAGGCGGCCAGGGCTATGAACGAGATACCGCTCAGCTTCCCGTCCACCAAGTGGTTCAGCACCGCGCAGGAGCTGGGCCAGGCACTGGTCTCCGGCGAGGATGACATTGACCTGCTCTTCCTCACGCCCAGCCAGATCGATCTGGACATGCTGATGCGCAAGGGTTACGCGGCTGACCTGAGCGGCAGCCAGATCCTCAAGGATTTCGTGGCCAAGACCTATCCGCAGATGCAGAAAGTGGGCAGCCTGGATGGCAAGCTGATGTTGGTGCCGGTGGAGGTCAATCCGCAGGCGATGGGCTACTTCCCCAAGGTCTTTGAGAAGGTGGGGGCCAAGGTGCCCGAGAGCTTCCCGGAGCTGGTCGACCTGATTGACCGTTGGTCGAGTGACTACGCCCAGGAGCACCCGGATGTCATCCCCATGGCGGAGGCAAGCTACGGCCAATACCTGCTGCTGCGCGCGCTGTACCTGTACAGGGATTACAGTGGCTACACTGGTGAGGAGTTCAGCTTCAGCTCACCCATGCTGATGGAGATGATGAGGCTGGCCCTGTCGGCGGACACCAAAGATCTGGACAGCAATGTGGACATGAGTTCGCCTGAGGCGCAGACATTCTGGAACGAACTGTACAACCGTGAGCAGCTGCTGGAGGGTTATGGCAATCTGGATCCCCAGATGCTCACCCAGATTACCGCCTACCAGGATGAGGGGCACAGCTTCATGTCCAGCCCCCTGGTGATATCCGCCAAAGAGGGCGGCCCCAAGATCACCCAGCTCAGCTTGACGCTGATGATGGTCAACCCTAAGAGCAAGCACCTTGATGTGGCTATCCGATACGCAGAAAACTATGTAAAGTCGCTTGACGGCAAGACACTGCTGATGCTTGACCCCAGCCTCAATGAGCCGGTGGAAGAGCCGGAGTATGACAAGATGCTCAAGCAGATGGATGAGGGCCTGGAGAGCTTTGAGAAGGCGGTTGCGGCGGCAGAGGGTGCCGACAAGACGCAGATGGAAGAGCAGCTGGCCAGCGTCAAGGCTGACATGGACAAACAAAAGGAGCGCATGCGCTGGCAGGTGACGGCGGACGCGATCAAAGAATACCGCGGCTATTTGGAGACCAGCTATGTTCCAGGCTACGACCTGCAGATGATATTTAGTGTGGAGAGCATGCAAAAGCTGCTCACGCGCTTGATCAACAAGCAGATACCCCTTGAGCAGTTCGCCAATGAGGCAGACGGCATGCTCAGGCTGATGAGGCTGGAGAACCAGTAATCAGACTGATAACAAGATAAACAAGGAGCGGGGCCATGGCGGCCCCGCTCCCTGTTTGCTTTGCCATTATCTGTCCAGATGCCGGTAGTAG
>CAKTTM010000263.1 GCA_934615145.1 uncultured Clostridia bacterium
CCTCTATGGCTTGGCCGGCTTCCTGGAGAGCGCCCGCACCGGCGGCGCTACCTCGGCCTATGGCCTGGGCTATGAGTTTGATGCCATCTCGGCCTGCGTGGTAGGCGGCGTCTCCAATACAGGCGGTATCGGCACGGTACCGGGCATGGTCATCGGCGTGCTGGTCTTTGGCGTTATCAACTACGGCCTGACATTCATCGGCGTTAATCCCTACTGGCAGCAGATCATTAAAGGCGTGATCATCATCGCCGCTGTCGGTGTGGATATGAGCAAGAACCGGAAGAGAAAGTGATCTTTGCCAGGCCCTTCGTGCCGCCTGAGCGCTGAAATACATCAGAGAAAGCTGAGGATCCCTCTTTGAGCATTGAGATATTATTGGCCCCTCCCAAGCAAGGCCGTTTCGAGCACGCGGTGCTCGATTTTGACGGCACCATCAGCCTGATCAGGGAAGGCTGGCAGGCGGTGATGATAGGCTACTTCACCCAGGAGCTGCTGGGGTTGCCTGGCGCCAGGGACCTGGCGCCGGCCGCCATCGAGCACAGGGTACGCGAGTTCATCACGCTTCACACTGGCAAGCAAACCATCTATCAGTGTATCGCGCTGGCCGAGGTGGTCACCGAGCTGGGCGGGCAGCCGCTGGATCCGCAGGCCTACAAGGATGAGTATCACCGCAGGCTGCTGGAGCAGATACAGACCCGCCTGGACGGTCTGGAGGAAGGGCGGCTCAAGCGCGAGGACTTCACCGTGCCTGGCAGCTATCAGTTGCTGGAGATGCTCAGGCGCCGGGGGGTGACGCTGTGCCTTGCCAGCGGCACCGATGAGCACTATGTGCTGCATGAGGCCCGGCTGCTGGGCGTGGATCACTACTTTGAGGGCCGCATCTATGGCGCGCAGCGCGACTACAAGAGCTTCTCAAAGAAGATGGTGATCGAGCGCATCCTCAAAGAGAACGATCTGCACGGTTCCTCGCTGCTGGGCTTTGGTGACGGCTATGTGGAGATCGAGAACATCGTGCAGGCCGGCGGCTACGCGGTGGGCGTGGCCAGCGAGGAGGCAAGGCGCGAGGGCATCGACCAGTGGAAGCGCGAGCGGCTGATACGCGCGGGCGCTCAAGTGATCATCCCTGACTATCGCGAGATAGCGCCGCTGGAAGAATTGCTGTTTGGCAAAGCCACCTGAGGCTGAAAGGAGCAAGACCCATGCCATACCCCGAGTTTGACCGATCCAGGCTGAAGCTGCTGCCCCTGGCGCAGCGCCAGCATGATATTGACCTGCGCGTGATGCTGGATCCGGGCCAGCTGCCGGATTTCCGCCACCCGGCCATCGACCGCCTGGCCCGGCGCATCAGGGAGGCCAGGGCGGCCAAACGACCCATCATCCTGATGATGGGCGGGCATGTGATACGCTCTGGCGTGGCGCCGCTGCTGATCCGGCTGATGCAAGAAGGCTTTATCACGCTGTTCGCGCTCAACGGCGCGGCCTGCATCCATGATTTTGAGCTGGCCATGATCGGCGCCACCACGGAAAGCGTGGCGCGCTATATCACGGAAGGCCAGTTTGGCCTGTGGGAAGACAACCAGCGCTTCAATCAGGCCGTCAATGAGGGCGTGCCCCAGGGCCTAGGCTTTGGCGAGGCGTTGGGCGCCTATCTCAATGAGCATGCTTACCCGCACCGGGATATCAGCCTGCTGGCTGCTGCCCAGCAGGCGCGGGTGCCGTTGACCGCCCATGTGGGCATCGGCTGCGATATCGTCCATGAGCTGCCAAACGCCGACGGCGCTGCCATTGGCATGGGCAGCTACCGGGATTTCCTGATATTCACCCATGAGGTGGAGCGGCTGGAAGGCGGCGTCTTCCTCAACTTTGGCTCCGCAGTGACAGGTCCCGAGGTCTATCTCAAGGCGCTGGCCATGGCCCGCAATGTGAAGAAGCAGACGGGGGAGAAGATACAACACTTCACCACCGCTGTCTTTGACCTGCTGCCGCTGGAGGGGGAGAGCATCCACGAGACGCCGCCCAAGTCCGACCCGCGCTACTATTTCAGGCCCTGGAAGACCATCCTGGCGCGCACGGTGGCCGATGGCGGCGAGAGCCACTACATACAGGGTGAGCACCGCAACACCATCAGCGCGCTCTACACCCAGTTGATGGGAGGGCAAGCCCATGACGCGTGAGCGCCTGCAGGCCCTGATGGCGCGCTTCCCGGCGCTTCGCATCGCTGTGGTGGGCGATCTTTTCCTGGACCGGTACTGGCTGATCGACCCCGCGCTGGATGAGCCCTCGCTGGAGACTGGGCGCAGCGCCTGGCAGGTGGTGGACACGCAGCTGAGCCCGGGTGCCGCAGGCACCGTGCTCAACAACCTCTGCGCCCTGGGCATCGGCAGCCTGCACTGCGTCAGCCTGCTGGGGCAGGATGGCGAGGGGGAAGAGCTTAAAAGCCTGCTGGACGCGCAGGGGGTCGCGCTGGATCATACTGTGGTCAGCCCTGATATCGTCACGCCCTTTTACACCAAGCCCATGTTCCGCCAGGCCGATGGCAGCTGGCAGGAGGGCAACCGCATTGACCGCAAGAATCTGTCTCAGACCCCGCTGCCGCTCGAAGAGAAATTGCTCAGGGCGCTGAATTCGCTTGCAGAATCAGTAGACGCCATCATCCTGCTGGATCAGCTGGTGGATGAGAACACAGGCGTTGTCACCGCCGCGCTGCGCGAGGCCGCATCATTGC
>CAKTTM010000264.1 GCA_934615145.1 uncultured Clostridia bacterium
GCGGCAAGCTGACGCCGCTGGCGCATGTCAGCCCGGTAGAGTTTCCAGGTGTCACAGTACAGCGCGCCACGCTGAATAACTGGGGCGATATACAGCGCAAGGACCTGAGCCTTGGCAGCACAGTATGGATCAGACGCTCTAACGATGTCATCCCTGAGATCATGGGGCGTGTCGACGATGGCGTGCAGGGGCAGCCCATAGAGAAACCCAGCCACTGCCCGGCCTGTCACAGCGAGCTTGAGGAGATCGGCGCCAACCTGTTCTGCCTCAACCGCGATGGCTGCAAGCCGCAGGTGGTGGCGAGACTCTCGCACTATGCGGGCCGCGACGCCATGGACATCGCCACCTTTTCGGACAAGACGGCAGCCCTACTCTTTGATAGGCTGTCGATCAAGGAGCCAGACGCCCTCTATACCCTGACAAGGGAGCAGCTGCTGGGCCTGCCGGGCTTCAAAGACAGGAAGGCGGAGAACCTGATCGAGGCCATCAAGCTCAGCCGTGATTGCCAGCTGGATGCCTTTGTCTTTGCCATTGGCATACCGGGCATCGGTCGAGGTACCGCTCGTGATATCTCCGCCCACTTTGGCAGCCTGGAGCGATTGCGGCAGGCGCAGGCGGGTGAGCTTGGCCTGGTGCCCGGTGTGGGCGATGTGCTGGCGCAGAGCATTGTGTATTTCTTTGCCGACGCGCAGAACATTCGCCTGATCGACAGCCTGCTGGCGCATGGCGTGCGTCCCCATGACCTGGGGGCAGCCGCCAGCGGCAGCGCGCTCAAGGATAAGACAGTGGTCGTCACCGGCACCCTGCCAACCTTGAGCCGGCAGCAGGCCGAGGACATGATCCGAGCGCATGGTGGCATCGCGGCCTCTGGCGTCAGCCGCAGGACCAGCCTGCTGCTGTGCGGCGAGAACGCCGGCAGCAAGCTGCAAAAGGCTCAGGCGCTGGGCATCCCGGTGATTGATGAAGAGGCATTCCTCAAGATGCTCTCGTCGGGGGAGGAGAAGGCATGAAGACAATCAAGGTGGGTTTTCTGGGCTGCGGTAATATCGGCAGCGGTGTCTATCAGCTGATGGAGGAGATGGCAGGGCAGCTGGCCCATCGCCACGGGCTGCGCTTTGAAGTCCAGCGTATCCTGGTGCGCGATTTGGACAAGCCCCGAGATGCGGCCATCCCCAAGGCCCTGATGACGATTGACCCAAAGGATATTCTCAGCGACCCGGAGATCACGCTCGTTGCCGAGTTCATGGGCGGGGAGGAGCCGGCCAGCAGCTATATCAGCCAGGCCCTGCAGGCAGGCAAGCAGGTGGTCACCGCCAACAAGATGGCGCTGGCCCTGAACTGGCATACCTTTCGCCAGGCCGCGGCGCAGGGCGGTGGAGGCCTGTCCTTTGAGGCCTCTGTCTGTGGCGCGGTGCCCATCATCCGCACGCTCAATGACTCGCTGCAATCCAATCAGATATCCCGCCTGATGGGCATCGTCAACGGCACCACCAATTACATGCTCAGCGCCATGGCCGACAGCGGGCAAAGCTATGAGCAGGCCCTGCAGGAGGCCCAGCGCCTGGGCTATGCCGAGCCCGATCCCACCAGCGATGTGGAGGGGCATGACGCCGTCTATAAGCTGTCCATCCTAGCCTCGCTGGCCTTTCATGCGCGCATACCGGCGGACAGGGTCTACCGCGAGGGCATCAGCCAGGTCAGCGCGCTGGACATCAGCTTTGGCCGCGATCTGGGCTATGCGCTGAAACTACTGGCCATCGCCAAGCGGGAGGGGGAGCAGGTGGAGCTGAGGGTGCATCCCACCTTCGTATCCCAGCGCCATCCGCTGGCCTCCGTGCGCGGTACGCTCAATGCCGTCTACCTGGAGGGCAGCGCCTGCCAGGAGATGATGCTGCTGGGCCGGGGCGCCGGCAGCGGCCCCACGGCCAGCGCCATTGTCAGCGACATGATATTCGCAAGCCTGCATCCCGGACATCCAGGCCCCAGCTTTGAAAACACCGCCGTCTTGCCCGACGGCATCCAGGTGCTGGAGGATTGGGAGAGCGGCTACTACATCCGCTTTTCCGCGGTCGATCAGCCCGGCGTGCTGGGGCATATCGCCACCTGCTTTGGCAGGCATGGCATCAATATCGAAAGCCTCATGCAGCGCGGTGACGCGCAGCTTGACCGGGTGCCCGTGGTGCTGGTCTCCCACCGCGCCAAGGAGATGAGTATTCGCGCGGCGGTGGCGGCCATGGACTCCCAGATCGTCCGCACGGAGAGTTTGATACGCGTCGAGATATAGAGACAGGGAAATCGCCCATCAAAAGAGGCTGCCGCGAAACGCGACAGCCCCTTATCTTGACTTGATTTAGCTTACTTAATCTCGACCTTGGCGCCGACTTCTTCAAACTGCTTGGCAATCTTCTCGGCGTCAGCCTTGGGCAGGCCTTCCTTGACGGTCTTGGGAGCGGACTCAACAAACTCCTTGGCTTCCTTCAGGCCCAGGCCGGTGACGACCTCGCGGACAACCTTGATGACCTTGATCTTCTCGGCGCCGGCATCCACCAGCACGACGTCAAACTCGGTCTTCTCCTCGGCGGCTGCGGCGGGGGCACCACCGGCGACGGCGGCGGCGGCCACGGCCACGGGGGCGGCGGCGGAAACGCCAAACTTCTCTTCCAGTTCCTTCACCAGTTCGGCCAGCTCAAGCACGGTCATGGAT
>CAKTTM010000265.1 GCA_934615145.1 uncultured Clostridia bacterium
GGGCTATAACAGCGTGTTCGTCCGCAGCAATAACATCAGCGTCGATGACGCCAGCTCCCAGCCCGCGCTTTTCCCCATCTGGATCATCACCACCAAGAAGGCGGGCAAGACCTATACCTTCGCCATCAATGGCCAGACGGGTGAGTTGACCTGCGATATCCCCTATTCCAAGGCCAAGTTCGCCTCCTGGACGCTGGGGATTGCTGCCGGGGTGACGGCAGCAGGCTATGCCGCCGCTGTGGCACTGACCACCATGGGGGTGATCCCATGAGGAAGCATCGCATTGTCTGGCTGCTGGCCGCCCTGCTCATCCTCCTTCAGCTGAGTGCCACGGCGCAGGGCATGCAGCATGTGGTCGATCAGGCGGGCAAGTTCAGCGCGAGCCAGATCGCAGCACTCGACGAAAAGCTGCATGGTCTCTACGACAAGTACGGCTTTGATGTCGTGATTGTGACCACTAACGACTCCCGCGGGCAGACTGCCCAGATGTACAGCGCGGACTTCTACGATCAGTTCCGCAGCTATAGCGCCTATCCCAACGGCCTGATATTCTCCTTCAACTTTGACATCGGTGAGTATTATGAGGCCACCCGCGGCGTAGGCCAGACGCTGTTTAGCGACAGCGGCGCCAATCAGCTGGACAATCTGCTGCGGCGCCACCTGGACAACAAAGACTACTACAGCGCCACGCAGACCTACACCGACTACATCGCCTCCCGCCTGGCGCGCGCCTCCTACACGGATGACGGGGGCAGGCTGGTGCTGACAGGGCAAGTCAGGGCGCCCTCGCTGACGGAGTCCTTGGTTCAGGTTGCCGGTAAGTATCTGCTGTTCATCGCCATTGCTGGCCTTGTCATCGGCTTTCTGGTGTCGCTGGTAATCAAGGGCCGCCTGCTGATCGCAAAGCCCCAGCACGGCGCCTCGCAATACAGCCTGCGCGGCAGCCTCAACATGCGTGAGAGCAACGACATCTTCCTCTACGACACCGTCACCCGCACCCGCATCCAGCAAAACCGCAGCTCCGGCGGCGGCGGAAGCGGCGGGGCGCGCTTTGGCTCCAGCGGCGGCGGCAGTTACGGCGGCCGCGGCGGCAAACTGTGAAATAATCTGCAGAAAATGCGTGACAAGCGTCGAAAACGGCTTGACAAGCCCGATTCGGTAGGGTAATATCATCTTCGCGCTTGTCGCGTGCCTGGGTGTGGCGCAGTTTGGTAGCGTGCTTGAATGGGGTTCAAGAGGCCGAAGGTTCGAATCCTTTCACCCAGACCACAAGAAACCCGCAACTTCGGTTGCGGGCTTTTTGTTTTTTGATGCTTATTAACCTCAGCCTGCTGCATCCTCGAACACGATCGCCACTTTGCCGCAGTCGCCTGAGGCCATCAGTTCATAGGCCTTGGCACACTCATCAAGCCCAAACCGATGCGTCACCAGATCCTCAGGATGGATGCCCCAGCGCACGATGCGCTCCACCAGCTCCTCCATGCGCCACAGACTGGTCACCCAGGAGCCGTAGATGGTCTTCTGGCCATGGATGATGTCTGGGCTGGGGGCGAAGCTGGCCTGACCGCCCTCGCCGACAAAGGCGATCTTGCCCCAGTCGCGGGTGGCCTGGATAGCCAAGAGCCTCCCAGCTTCACTGGCGCTGCAGTCGATGGCCTTCTCAACGCCCCTGCCGCCGGTCAACTTCAAGATCCGCTCTTTGGCTTGCTCACCCGCCGGTAGCACCGCATCGGCCAGATTGAGCGCCTCCGCCACCCGGCGGCGCTCTTCATTCATCTCAACCCCGATCACCAGATTGGCGCCCATCGCCTTGCCCAGCTGCAGGGCGGCGAGGCCCACAGGCCCCAGCCCCACCACCAGCAGCGCGTCCTGGCCCGACAGGCCTATCTTGTCCAGCGCCTCATACACCGTGCCGAAGCCGCAGGCGATCTGCGCGCCGTCGACAAAGCTCAATTCATCAGGCAGCAATATCAGATCCGCTTCATTGGCCAGCACATAGGGCGCCATGCCGCCATCGCGCTGCCAACCATAGGCCGCCCTCAAAGGGCTGGAGCAGGAAATTGCGTATCCCTTGCGGCAATCGTGGCAGAGCCCACAGCCGGAGATATGATACACGATCACCCTGTCGCCCTTCTTGAAGCGCTTGAGATGCGTGCCCTCTTCCACAATGACCCCGCAGGGCTCATGCCCTGCAATGGTGCCTGGCACATAGCCCTCCGCCCCCTTGCCCACATGCTCGCGGTAAATCGCCCGTATGTCACTGCCGCAAATAGTCGAAGCCCTGGTCTGTACCAGCACCTGCCCCACACGGGGCTTTGGCACCTCAAACTCACGCATCTGCACACTGCTGTCACCGGGCAATATGGCACCTGTCATTTTGGTCATCTGCTTATCCCCCATTTTCTGTTGTCCCCAATGGATAGTATACACCATGAAGGGCTTCCAATGCTCAGGTTCCGGGAAGAGAGTCAGTCAGACCAAGTGCTGTAAGCAGGCGCCTGAAATTCTTAATTCTGTGGAAGGTGATGTAATTGGCATCATGAAAATTCTTTGCGCGATTGAAGGAAGTGCGGGACAGACAAAGCAGATCTTCACCTTCAATCAGCATATCAGGATACTGGAAGCCCACATACCTGCTGTCTGCCTGTCGGTAGTCAATCAGCCGATAGACCGTGCGCCAGGTATGTAAATCAC
>CAKTTM010000266.1 GCA_934615145.1 uncultured Clostridia bacterium
CAGCAGGCACAGCGCCCTATATGAGCTTCGCTAAAGACTAACTCACCTTGATCTGCCGCAGCGCGCAGTGGCTGCCCTCGCGCACCGCCAGGCCAACCGCGCCGCTGAGCCAGGGTTTGTCCTCATCCACGACACTGATCTCACAGCCGCCTACCCGGGCGGCTATTGTATTGCCGCTGAGCTTGACCTGGATCTCGTAGCTCTGGCCGCTTTGCCAGTCAAAGGTGGCCTCCACCAGGGGCTTGTAGCCCTGATCGTTCTTGAGGATCGCAAAGCGACCCGCGCCGTCAAAGCCCACCGCGTAGCTGCGCATGGCGCCCTGCACCCGCACCAGGGCGTAGTGATGCTCGCCCGTCTGAGGCGTCAGGCGGAAACTGGCACTATAGTCCTGCCATGTGGTGGCGCCGGTATAGATCTCGCCATAGTCTGCGCAGCTCAGGTGCAGCTGGCCTGCCTCCAGGCGGCTTAGGCCCTTGAGGCGGCTAAACTGGCTGACCTCCTTGTGGGTGAAGGTCCAGTCATGGATGCTTTCCTGGCTCAGATCCAGCGTATAGTCGGGCTTGCCGCTGACCTGCGCCTCATCCAGATAGAGCAGTATGTCCTGCGCCTGGTAGCCGGGCTGATCCAGGCACAGCTCAAAGCCGACCTCGTCGATCAGCGCGCCGCTGAGCGCGGGGATGCGCAGGGCCGCCTGCTGCCACTGTCCGGGCTCAAGCCGCAGCTCCTCGCCATGATAGCGCTGGTCGGCCCGGCTGTCGCGGGCATAGGCACGGACTCTCAGCTGCGGCCAGCCCTGCGGCAGGTAGAGCCAGCCGCTGTAGCTTTGGCCGGGATAGACCGTGGGGGAAAAGTCAGGGTCGTAGCGCGAGTCATTGAAGTCATCCGGCGTATAGTAGGTCTTCTTGTACAGGCAAAGCCTGTGCTCGCCTCGCATGTGCAGGCCCCGCAGCTTGAGCGAGCGCAGGCCGCTGTGGGCCTGCTCGGCGCTGTTCTCCACGCTGGCGTGCAGGCTGTCGGGCCCCTCCACCCGGGTGCGGTAGGCGTGCGTGCTGCCAGGATACTCAAAATGCTCACCGCTGGCGGCATCCAGCGCCTGGGCCCAGGGCGCGGGCGGCTGCTGGCCGGCCAGCTGAAAGGCCAGGCGCGCGATGTAGCTGGCCCCCCAGGGCAGATCCTGAATGTTGAGGTCGCCCATGACGCTGGAGCATATCATCAGGTCGTTGATGGGCAAGGACCATTTCTGGTGGTCGATGCCTTCCAGCCCAACCAAAACGCCCATGATGGCGCCGATGTTGCCCACATTGCAGTCAGTATCCCAGCCGCACATGTTGCAGATGTTGAGCGTGTCAGTGAACTGCCCCTGGCCGTAGAGCAGGGCCAGTATGATCACGCAGGCGTTGGGGATGATGTGGCAGGCACCGGGGTAGCGGTCATAGCCAAAGTTGGCCTTGACATACTGGAAGCACTCGCGCCAATGCGCCTGCGGATGCTGGGCATGCCAGGCCATCACCGCGCGCACGGCGCGGGTGTATTCGCAGTCGGGCGGGATGAAGCTCAGTCCGATCTCCAGCAGCTTGTGGATGTCCCGCTCCACAAAGGCGGCGCTGATCACCGCCGCGATGAAGACACCGCCGTGGATGCCATTGCCGTCATGCATCACGCTGGCCGCCTTGCGCGCCAGCTCGGCCGCCAGGGCCGGTCTGCCCGGCGTCACCAGGCCCCAGGTATCGATGAATATCTGGCCGCCGATCTGCTCAGCCACGGCGGCGCCGTTTTGCGCGATGGATCCGCTGCGCGGCGCCGGGATGCCCGCGCGCAGGTTGAGGTAGGCGGTGTGCTCAGTGGAGATGCCATAGCCGCCCCACCAGAAGAAGCCGTGCTCATAGGGCGCGTAGTTGAGCAGCGCCTGGGCCACATGCTGGGCGCTCATCTGTTCCGCGCTGCCCGCCTGCTCCAGCCCCATCAGGAAGAACAGCGGCCCATTGGTATCGTCATCGGCGGCGAAGTTCTTGTAGTCGACCGGGTAGTGGGTCAGCTCGCCATAGACCGCCTGGATGCGCTCATAGGACCAGCCCTCGATGGCCGCCCCCAGGCGCACCCCGATGGCCTTGCCCAGCCAGCCGGCGTAGATCTGATGGATGGTTTTGTCGCTTAGTTGGTACATGCTGTTTTCTCCTTAACCTTTGATGCCGCTGGCTACAATGCCCTCGATAAAGTATCGCTGTGTAAACATGAAAACGACGATGACGGGAATCACGGTCACGACCGCGCCGCACATGAGGTTGGACCACATGGACACATAGTTGCCCCTGAACTTGGACAGCCCCAGGGACATGGTCCACAGCTCCTGTTTGTTGAGATATAGCATGGGACGCAGGAACTCATTCCACACACCCATGAAGATGAAGAGTGTCAGCGTCGCCAATGCGGGCTTGGAGTTCTTCATGATGATCTCATAATAGAGCCTCAGATGCCCGCAGCCATCGATGCGGGCAGCTTCTTCCAGCTCTGTGGGGATGGAGAGGAAGAACTGCCGCAGCATGAACACGCCAAAGACGCTGAAGGCGTTGGGGATGATCAGTGACAGATGATTGTCAATCCATCCCAGGTTCTTGATGATGATGAAAGAGGGCACCATGGTCACCTGATAGGGGAGCATCATGGTGCTTAGATAGATGACGAAGAGTATGT